>DASRMG010000182.1:0-7901 GCA_035648035.1 Desulfosporosinus sp.
ATGTTAAAGTTCAAATAGAGCTTCCGTTGACCTACTTTTAATTACAAGGCATATAGATAAATATAATGAGCGAATGATCCAAGTAGTAAAAACGAGGGTCAAAGGCTCAAATGGGATTAAAATAAGCCCTCCATATCTTAATCGCCCATCAGACGCTTATAAATTCAATACGATGTATTTTCCCGCCTCTGACACAGAAAGACTACCTACCTCAGTTATGAGATAGGTAGTCTTTTTGCTGATTAGATGATCAGTCATTTTACTCAATAATTCCTTTTCTGCCCCGTCTCTTCACAAACTTGCCCCAACCAGCCTGTCCGAAGAATTCTCCGTCTTTATAGACCAACCGCCCTCTGGAATAAGTCATCACTGGATATCCTTGGAGCTCAACGCCTTCCCAAATTGTATAGTCCACATCTGAATGCATGCTATCTTTAGAAATAGTCACGTTTATATTAGGATCGTAAATCACAATGTCAGCGTCACTTCCGATCGTTAACGAACCCTTCTCAGGAGAACATCCGAAGATTTTAGCGGGATTGGACGAACAAACCTCAACCACCTTGTTGAACGTAATTCGGCCTTTATTGGCTTCACTCAACATGTAGGGGTAAAGATTTTCTATGCCCATACACCCGTTGGGGATCTTGGTAAAATCATCTTTGCCCCAATCTTTTTCAGTACTCTGAAACGGGCAATGGTCAGTGGCAATTGTATCAATATCCCCTCTTTTAAGCGCCGCCCATAAGGCATCCTGACTCTCTTGACCTTTTATTGGGGGAGAACACACAAAATTTCTACCGTCTTCTCTCTTATAGACATCACTCGTGAAGTTGAGATACTGCGGACAAGTCTCGGCATAAATTTCGTAACCCTCCGCTTTTGCTCGAGTCACTTCTTCCATCCCTTCCTTGTTGGCAAGGTGAACGATATAAAGTGGAGCATTAAAGGACTTAGCCCAATGGATGGCCCGCTTATCGGCTTCGGCTTCGACAAACTCCGGCCTGCTCAAATAATGATACCAGGCCGATGTTTTACCCTCTTTCAGAAACTTTGCCGCTCTGAAATCGATCAAGTCAGGATTTTCGGCATGAACATTAATTAAGGCACCGGTCTCTTTTGACCGTTCAAGCAACTGAGCAAATACTGCATCGTCGACCATAAGGCCTTCTTTTTTATAGACCATGAAGACCTTGAAACTAGGGACTCCATAGGCTACAGAAGCGGCAATTTCCTCATGAATTTCAGGCGTCATATCTGTTATTGCGCAGTGAAACGCATAATCAACACAAGCCTGGCCTTCACATAGTTTCCTTCTTGCCTCAACTGCCTCGATGATCCCCTGACCTTTTCTCTGGAGTACATAATCAAAAACAGTTGTAACCCCACCGCAGGCAGCGGCCCTAGTGCCGCTTAAATAACCATCCGCCGATACGGTTCCGCCAAAAGGCATCTCCAAGTGCGTATGAACATCCAAAGCGCCCGGTAAAATATACTTTCCTGTAGCATCGACGATCTCAGCGCCCTCTGACTCCACATCATCGCCAAGGACCACAATCTTACCGTCTTTAATGCCAATATTTGCTATAAACGTATCAGAAGGAGTGATAATTGTGCCGTGCTTAATGATTAAATCCATTTTACAAGACTCCTTTAAAATTCTCCTTTTTTGCGACCGATAATACGCTTACTGAATGACTTTATCAACCAAGCGTAGAAATGCACGTACCGCAGTTTCCACAGCTTCATCTGGCGTATCCTCTTGTTGACAATGCGACAGACCCCGTGCGGACATCGCGAACATCAAAATCGACGGTACAATCTTGGCCATTTCCGCGGCGTCATGCAGGGGACCAGAGAAAATCGTTGTAGGCTCACCTGTTTCCTCCTCGACCGCCTGCTTACATAGTTCTGTCAAACGCGCATCGAACATGGTCGGCGCAATCGTCCATATTTTTTCCCAATTGACCACGACACTTTGGTCGCTAGCTGCTTTAGCCGATACTGCCCGTGCATCGTCGTTCATGCTCTTCAACACGGCCTGATCGATAGAGCGTTGATCTAGAGAAATTCGACAGGTTTCAGGGACAATGGTGACGACATCGGGGGTAACACTCACTTTTCCTACGGTGCAAACGCCGTCATATTTCAGGGCAATTTCTTTAAAAGCCAGTGAAGCTTGCGCCGCCGCCAGAAAGGCATCCTGACGCATTAATGTAGGGAAGGACCCTGCGTGGGCTGCTTGGCCTTTAAAGTCAATATAGTGGCGCTCGACGCCAGTTACGCCGTAAACACAAGCAACTTGTTTCTTCATATTTTCAAGCACAGGACCCTGTTCAATATGCAATTCCATGAATTCGGTAATGTTTTTTTGTTTGAACTCTTCATGCGCACGCAGCATGTCGTCAACAATGACATTATAAACCGCTAAAGCATCGGTCAATTTTACATCCTGATTATCGACTCGATCAATAATATCGGCAATATCCAGCGTGCCACTCGCCGCCGAGGAACCCATTAGACTGCGGCCAAAGCGAGCACCTTCCTCATCGGCCCAACTTACGGCATAAATGGTCTTCTTAGGGATCGACCCCTTACCGTAGCGTCGCAAAACTTCCAGAGTTACAACCGTACCTAAAGCACCATCCAACCAGCCTCCATTAGGTACACAATCCAAATGACTGCCAATGGCTACTGCATCCGTGCTCTCTCCAGCGATTTTAGCCCAACTATTTCCTGCAGTATCAACTGTCACTTCAGCACCTGCCTCACGGGCTTTATCAGCAAACCAATCCCGTGCTTTTTGCCAGGTCGGCGTCCATGCCACTCGTTGTGCCCCTTGTTCATTTGAAGTCAGCTCCGCCAGTTCCCGTAGATCAGCCACGACTCGCTGAGCACCCTTCGTTAAATCGTTACCCATGATTCTCACTTCTTTCATTATTTTTTATGCCTTCTAATCTCGCGCAAAATTTTATTGAACGAGTGTATCAACGTAGTCTAATACCTCGTCCATAATGGCCATGGCTTCTTTGATTTCATGCTCTTTAATAATCAATGGAGGTGTCACAAGAATATTATTTTCATGCGAATACGTTGAAAAGCCCGCTTGCTTCAGCTTTCCTACGATCTTAGACATGATTTTTTCTGGATCTTGACCATATGGCACGAGTGCCTCTTTTGTTTTTGTATCCTTAATCAGCTCGATCGCTGAAAACAGCCCAATATATCTTACATCACCCACGCACCGGTGCTTAGACATGAGAGTTTCAAGTTCATGACCGAGTACTATGCCCATTTTCTTAGCATTCTCAAAAAGCTTCTCTTCTTTATAAACGTCTAGGGTTGCGCAACCAGCTGCACAACCTATAGGGTGTGCACTATAGGTCAGGCCACAGGAAAGAAAATTGTCATCAAAATAGTTTGCAATTTTTTTACTGACTAGCACACCACCCAGTGGGACATAGCCGCAGGTAATACCTTTGGCAAAGGTGATGATATCTGGTTGGACATCAAAATGATTACAGGCAAACCATTCTCCAGTACGACCAAATCCTGACATAACTTCATCACAAATCATCACAATGCCAAAATCATCACAGATCTGTCGAATGCCCTTCAAATAGCCCTTAGGCGGGATGATGATACCGTTACTCCCCGTGATGGTTTCCAGCACGATCGCTGCAACATTTGATGAGCCCTCGTAAATGATCTGCTCTCTCAGTTTAGCAACAAAATACTTGCTGCCTTCTTCCTCATTTTTAAACTCAATTCCAGCGCGGTAGAGATAAGGATCGAAAAACTTTATAAAGCCAGGAATTCCAGGTTCGCAAGTATATCGTCTGGGCTCTCCTGTAAGATTTGCAGCGCCATAAGTTGAGCCATGGTAAGAGCGGTATCTTGAAAATATTTTAGTTCTTCCAGTGAACAATTTTGCCATTTTAAGCGCGTTTTCATTGGCATCCGATCCGCCTAGTGTGAAAAACACCTTACCCATATTATCTGGCGCTATGGCGATGATTTTCTCAGCAAGCTCCGAGCGGATATCTACCGCAAAGGACGGTCCCATATAGGCCATTTTTTCAGCCTGCTCTTGAATTGCCTTGATGACTTTTTTATTTCCAAAGCCAATATTAAGATTAACCAACTGAGAAGACATGTCATAGTATTTCTTTCCTTCACTATCCCAATAAAATATGCCCTCGGCTTTGGAAACAACGGTAGGATTTAGTCCTCCTTGAGTACTCCATGAATGCAGATTATATTTCTTTGCCTTTACCCTTATTTCACTGGCGCTTATTTGTTCTCGATCTGACATATGTTTACCTCCGCTCATTTAATTTCAATGGCCAGTTTGACAACGGACTCTGGAAAATAGGAGTTATTCAAGGCAGATGACATAGTAAAAGGAAAGACCTCCTGTGATCATGAAACCATAGACCCAAGGAGGTCTTATAAGTGATGAACACAGAGTTATTTAGCAGTCGCTAATTTCCAATACTTGCTGGTCACTGTATCATCTGAAATAACAGCTGCCTTCGTAAGTAAGCCATATTTCAAGGCAAGTTCAGCCGTCTGCTTGACTTCTGCAGGGTCAATAAAGCCGATATTAGCAGGATCAAAACCTGTAGGAACAACAAGTTTGGCGACTTCCTTTGCCATATAAAGTTGATGATCAATGGATACACTCTTGTCAACTTCAAAGACTATCTGTCCAGCTGCAGCCGGATCAACACAGGCTTCTGCCCAACCCTTAATGGAAGCTTTCATGAAACGAACATAGAGATCTTCGTTCTTCGCAATCCATTCAGAATTTACAAACAAGCAATCCTCCAGCATGGCGACACCAGCATCATTCATATTGATGACATGAAGGTCACTGTCTTTAAGGCCTGATTCAAGGAGAAGGCCATATTCATTATAAGTCATGGCTGAGGCCGCATCAATTTCGCCCTTCAGGAGCTGATTCATGGTGTAATCTTGTTGCACCAATTTTACATCAGTCTCTTTATTGAGGGCATTCTTTTCCAGAAGAGCATAAATTTCATATTCATTACCACCAAACCAAGAAGCAATCTTCTTTCCTTTAAGATCTTCTGGAGTGTTAATTCCAGTTGAAGCTTTGGACACAAGCAACATAGCACTTTTTTGAAAGATTTGTCCAGTTTGTACTAATCCCCATCCCTTAGACTGATACTTCATTAAACTGGAAACCCAGGTTACGCCGATATCAGCGACACCGTTATAGACTTGTTGTTCGGGTATAATATCACTACCGCCAGGAAGAATCTCAAGGTCAATGCCTTCAGCTTCATAATACCCTTTTGATTTAGCCAGATAATAGCCCATAAATTGGGACTGCGGTAACCATTTAAGCTGAAGTGTCACCTTTTCAAGTTTATCTGGAGTCGTTTTTGTTGTGTCTGGGGTCGACGCTGAACTGCAACCTGTAGCAGTTAAAAATGTTAACATGATGACCGCTACCAGATTTGTAAATTTACTTTTCTTCATGTTCTTTCCTCCTAGTGTTTAATTTCTTTTTGTGAAGCGTGCCATTTTATGGCATCGCGTTCTACCAATAAAATAATGCAGTAGAGAATGACTCCTGCGAGAGAAGCTACCACAATATACGACCAGCCCATCGCCATCTCAGCCTTGCGAAGGTTATCTTTAATACCAAATCCTAAACCGGCAGTGGATGATGCAAAATATTCACTGATAATCGCCGCAATAATTGAGGAGGCAATATTAATTTTAGTGGCAGTAAAGAGATGGGGTAAGGAATTTGGTAAACGCAATTTTGTAAATATGGTCCAGTTATTGGCTGCTACGGAGTGCATTAGATCGATGGAATAGAGATTTATATTATTTAATCCGCTGTAGGCATTAATTGCCATCGCTGCCATACAAACTACGGTAACAACACCAATCTTTTGTTGCATGCCATTAGAAAACCATAAATTCATAATGGGTGAAAGTGCTACTATCGGGACGGCATTAAGGGCTGTAACCACAATCATGCCTCCATATCCCCACTTGGGGAAAAACGTAGCGATGGCCGCAATCATAAATCCAATCAATGAACCAATGATTAATCCAATCAAGGCCCCGGAAATCGTCACGCCACAATCCGTCAATGCTTTGGGTAGATTTGCTGACAAGGTTGATGCAATTTCGCTAGGAACTGGCAACTGAAATGGCTTCAATTTTAATAGTTTATGGAATAACCCAAATTGCCAAGCCATAATTAGAGCAATACCAAAGGCCAAAGGGCATAAAATATTTTTTACTTTATTGATCATGCGCGTACACCGTCCTTCCCTGGTGTAGCATTTTGCCATGGTAGTAAGTACCTCTCAGCAAAAACGACCATGTAATAGCTTATAATTCCCATGAAAGCGCTGGTGAAAACAGAGGCCCAGAAGAGATTGGTTGAATTGGAATACAGAGAATAGAGGATCTTAACCCCAATACCACTTTTGGAGCCTAACATATCGACCAAAATGGAGGCAGTCACTGCCATGGGGGCTGCAATCTTGAGGCCAATGAATAAATAGGACACGGCAGAGGGGAACATCAATTTTCGGTAGACTTCGAACTTATTGGCAGCGATCGAGAAGAGCAAATCTTTCTTATCCTGCTCCACACTCTTTAAACCACTGAGCATATTGACTGAAACTGGGAAGAAAGTAATATAAGCAGCAATCACGATTCGTGATACATTCATATCTCTCACAATAATAAAGATAATGGGTGCTAGACCTAAAATCGGTATCATCTGGGAAACAATTAAATACGGAAAAGCAATTCTTTCCATGGTTTTGGATAAGCTCATGATGATTGCCAGTAGGATGCCTACGGTTGCGCCCAGAGCAAAACCCATGGCTGCTCTGGAAAAAGTCACCGCGCCTGCTTCCAAGAGCGTTTTCCAATTTTCAACGAATGTTATTGCAATGATATGAAGATAGGGTAGTTTCGTCGCAGCCATGGGATCATGAAGCACATTCTTCAAGACAAACGAGGCTAATTCCCAAACGACAATAATCCCAATAACCCAGACAAAGGACACAATTCTTTGTTCCTTTTTGCTTATAGCCACACTCACACCCCCTCAAAACTCCTTCTTATCTTGGTTACATACTCATAGAACTCTGGAGTTTCACGAATTGAGTTTTCACGAGGGCGAGGTAAATCAATATCGACAATGGCTGTAATTCGACCCGGATGTGGAGATAATACAACCACTCGATCCGATAGAAAAACAGATTCCGGAATATTATGAGTTACAAAGATGACTGTTTTCTTAGTCTTGCTCCAGATCCCCAGTAAATCTTCATTTAATTTTTCACGGGTAAACTCATCTAGTGCTGAAAACGGTTCATCCATCAATAAAAATTCCGGGTTTAAGGCTAGAGCTCTAGCAATCCCGACTCTCTGCTGCATACCTCCGCTTAACTCAAACGGGTATTTATCGCCAAAATCCTGTAAATTCACTAGTTCCAGCATCTGATTAATCCGTGCTGTCCTTTCTTTTTTTGGAACCCCCATGATTTCCATAGGCATACAAATATTTCTTCTCACAGTTCTCCAATCATAAAGAACAGGACTTTGGAACACAATCCCATTTTTTCGTTGCAGTCTTATGTCCCTTGGAGACTGCCCTCGTGTGGATACACTGCCTGAAGTGGGTTGAATTAAATCCGCAATAATCCGAAGTAAGGTGGTTTTTCCGCAACCGGAAGGTCCCAGTAAAGAGATGAATTCTATGATGTCCTCCTTGTCAAGACAAAGACTTTCAGTTTCTTAGTGAACCAGATATTCCCAATTAGGATGTACTAAGAACAGCACATTGTGGAACTGTCAGCTATCTGCTGGATAGTTTGGTAGGCAGGCAAATGTTTGGA
>DASRMG010000183.1:0-6727 GCA_035648035.1 Desulfosporosinus sp.
GGCTTATTATCGGGATTATTACGTGGATTCCTGTTACCAGAGGCAGTAAAACTGGCTAATCAAGTAGGGGCCTATGCCTTAACTGTAGAGGGTGATGTGGAAGGACTTCCATTTTGGTCGCAAGTTGACCCGAACCGCAAGCCGGAAATTTACCGTTAGAAATCAAGCGCAAAAATAATTATTAGAAAAACCACTATTTTAGAAGGATAAACGCCGAAGATGGAGAATATGTAATTCAAGACAATGAACCTGGTTCTCATATATGAACACGAAGGAGATGGCGGATGACCAAGCAAAAAAGAAGTACACTTCAAAACCCTTTAAAGCACTAACTATAACATGACCAAAAGGTGAAAGTGAAAGGTGGATGTGTTGTGAGAAGAAAATTAGTAGTAGGTTTGTTGGCGGTCAGCGTATTATTGACCTTCGGGTTAGCAGGCTGTGGTCAAAATAAACCAGCAGCCACAAGTGTAGATAATGTCGTAAAAAAAGTTGTCATTAAAGTAGGCTATGAGAACAATCCCGGTGAACCATTGGACTTATCGATGAAAAAAATGGCCGAAATTGTTAATGAGAAAAGCAAAGGATCTATGGAACTGGTCCTGTTCCCGAGCTCTCAGCTAGGATCGAAAAAAGATTTAACCCAGCAAATGCAGCTAGGTACAAATGTTATGACACTCACTGACGCTAGCTTCCTCGCTGACTATGTGCCTGATATGGGAATTCTCTCAGGACCGTATCTTACAAAAGATTACAAAGCCATCATTAAATTGACTGAAACAGATTGGTGGAAAGACCTTGAGAAAAAACTTGGAGACAAAGGCCTCCATGTCGTTACTACAAACTGGCATTATGGTGATCGCAGCATTCTTTCTAAAAAGCCAGTTACAAAACCAGCTGATTTGAGTGGCATGAAGATACGCGTACCTGATGCAAAGCTCATGATTGAAAGTCTAAAGGCTATGGGCGCAACGCCCACACCTATGCCGCTGGGTGATGTTTATACATCGTTGTCCCAGGGAGTAATTGATGGAGTGGAGAACCCCCTGGCAGTGTTATATGGGGGTAAGTTCCACGAGGCTGTTAAGGAACTCTCTTTGACAAAACACATGAACATGGTGACTCAATGGATCGTCGGACAGAAGTTCTATGCCACGTTGACACCTGAGCAACAGAAGATTCTCGATGAAGCTGGAGACGAAGCGGGCCTTTACATGAACATAATTGGCGAAGAAGCGGACAAAAAAGCTTTGGATGCCATGAAGGCCGCTGGCGTTAAAGTAACGGAAGTTGACCAAGCAGCATTTGCGGAAGCAGTAAAGCCAGTCTATCAAAAATTTCCGGCTTGGACCCCTGGACTCTATGACAAAGTTCAAGCATTGTTGACGAAGTAATGTATCTTTAAGACAATTAAATGTTAGGACACAAGGTGTAAACCTTGTGTCCACTAACCCTCAAAACTTACTCTAAGGGGGGACCCAGCCGTGATTGGAAGTTTACAAAAAGTAATCTTGGCCCTTGATGACGTACTAGCTAGCGTGCTTCTCGCTGTTCTGACGCTACTTACGGTGGCTAATGTTTTTATGCGCTATGTTGTACAACGGCCCTTCGAGTGGGCCGGGGAAGTAACCATTCTTTTGTTTATTTGGACTATCATGTTCGGAGCAGCATCGGTCATGAAAAGAGAAGGTCATATCGGAATTGATGTATTCATAACGCCATTGCCCAAAGGTGTACAGCGGATCATGCGGATTATGGCCGATGTCATTATTGCAGTTATTCTTATTGTTCTTATTTATTTTGGATCTCAGTTAACATTAATCGGTTGGAACGATGTGATGCCTATTACCGGCATAAAACTTGGGTATGAGACTATTGCTGTACCGATTGGTTCAGCATGGATGCTTCTTCACGCTTTAAAGAACCTTTGGAATGAAATTAAGCATGAGTCGTAAGAAAATCTTTATAAAAAGGAGCAATTTCTATGGCTGTAACTATTGCCAGTATTCTGATGTTGATGCTCTTTTTAGTTAATATTCCAATTAGCCTAGCTGTTATTGGAGTGACCTTTGTCTATTTTTTCTTATCAGGTCAGCTAGAGCCAATGATCGCAGTACAGCGCTTCATCGGCGGAGCACAATCCCCTGCGTTGCTGGCAGTTCCTTTTTTTATTATGTTAGGATCAATTATGAACAATACCGGGGTTGCGAAAAGGATGTTGAACCTGGCCGAAGTTCTAACAGGGCACTTACCTGGGGGGCTTGCTCAGGTGAATGTGTTACTTGCGACATTAATGGGTGGTTTATCTGCATCTAACCTGGCTGATGCCGCGATGCAAACCAAAATGCTCGTACCGGAGATGGAAAAACGAGGCTATGACAAAGGATTTGCGGCAGCGGTTGTAGCTTCGTCATCTTTAGTTACTCCCATTATTCCTCCGGGTATTGCACTCATACTTTACGGATTTATTGCGAACGTCTCCATAGCTAAAATGTTCATGGCCGGTGTGATACCAGGCTTACTCATGGCAATTATGCTTATGATTACTGTATCCATTGTCTCAAAACGGCGCGGATATCTTCCAATTAGGGACCACGGGCCACGGGTTAAAGAAGTAGGAACTGCTCTGAAAGAGGCATTTTGGGCGCTGGTATTAATCCTTGTCATTATTGGTGGGATTCGGGTAGGCATTTTTACTCCAACTGAAGCAGGAGCAGTTGCTATCTTCTATGTCATCTTCGTCGGACGATATATGTATAAGGAAACAAAATGGGTGGATGTAAAGGACGCGCTTCTAGAAGCCGCCCGGTCTACAGGCTCGATTATGTTTATTATTATGGCAGCGGCCGGTTTTGCTTGGATCTTAACTTGGGAACAAATAGCAAGTAATTTAGCCATCTTTATTACGGGGATAACATCTAGCCCGACCTTGTTCCTAATAGTCATAAATATCTTCTTGCTCATTGTCGGTATGTTTATTGAAGGAAACGCAGCCATGATCGTGCTGATCCCTCTACTACTTCCTACTGTATTAGCGCTTGGCATTGATCCGATTCATTTTGGGGTAATATTCATAGTCAATATGGCACTTGGTACACTGACACCGCCCATGGGCACCGTTACATTACTTACAACGGGCTTGACCGGCGTTAAACTTGATAAGTTTGTTCGAGAATTGCTCCCTTTCTTCATCGCCTTGTGTGTAGCTCTCGTATTGATTACCTATTTCCCATTTCTTTCTCTTTGGCTTCCTAGTACTTTGAAGTGATGAACAAAGAATGATAAGGAGGTGAGACTAACCTGAAGAGACCCTGGAAATTGGGACTGATGGGAACTATTTGTCAATATTATTAAGTTATTTTGAGGAGGAAAATCATGAAAAAAATTCTCGTTCTATTATTATCCTTACTGCTAGCTTTTTCAATGGCTGGATGTAGTTCAGCACCCAAAACTACAGACCCAGGTACACCTGCGAAGGTAAGCTTCCCTACTAAACCCATTACGATGATTGTTTCTTATGCTCCTGGCGGGGGTACGGATTTAACAGCACGGGCTTTAGCTGCAGCAACAGAGAAGCATTTAGGCCAACCTATTGGCGTGGTAAACAAGACTGGGGGCGGCGGTGCTATAGGGATGATGGAAGGGGCTAATGCCAAACCTGATGGCTATACAGTTGACTTCGTTACCGTAGAGCTAACAACCCTCCATCATCTGGGGCTGACTCCAGTTAATTACAAAATGTTTAAACCAGTGGCACAAGTGAACTTCGATCCCGGAGCAATCACGGTACGTAAAGATGCGCCGTGGAACACATTACAAGAATTTCTTGATTATGCTAAAGCAAACCCCAAAAAAGTACGAGTTGGAGATTCAGGCAATGGCGCTATTTGGAATCTGGCAGCAAATGCTGTTGAAAAAGCAACAGGCGTAGTGTTCACCCATGTGGGATTTGATGGAGCTACCCCTGCAGTGACGGCACTAGTTGGGGGGCATATTGAGGCAGTGTCGGTCAGTCCTGCTGAAGTTCTCACCCAAATTAAAGCCGGAAACTTAAAAATGTTGGGAATCATGGCTAAGGAAAGGGCAAAATCATTGCCAGATGTTAAAACCTTTGAAGAATTAGGGATAAAAGGGTTACCTGAGATCGGTCCATGGAGAGGACCTATTGTACCTAAAGATACACCGGACGAAGTGGTTAAAATTTTAGAGACTGCATTCTTAAAGGGAGCACAAGAAGAATCCTTTAAAAAGTTTATGGATACCAATGGTCTGGGAATGGTCACAAGAAATGCTCAAGAATTTGGTAAGACAATGGAGGAAAGTGATCAATTTTATGGTGAATTGATTAAGGAACTAGAGATCAAATAACACCATAACTTATTTCTTAAATAAACTGTGAAAGTAGAAAGGCTGGGCTATCCTCCCAACCTTTCTGTTTAGAGGTGATAAAATGAACAAGAAAAAAGTTGATTTTATAAGCAGTATTTTGGTCATATGTATTAGTATTATGGTATTTTACTTATCATTAAGTTTCAAAAAGTTAGAAGCTACCGAAGTAGGCGCGGCATTTATGCCTAGAGTATACGCTGGGGCACTTATTATCTTAAGTGTGATCCTATTCGTCCAATCGATTAAAAGTAAAGAAGATGACGATTCCGGTGATTTTAAGATGGTTGCAATAACGATGGGAGTTATCGCGGGATATATAGTACTAACCCCCATGCTTGGCTTTTACATTTCCACTTTAGTATCTGTTCTAGCTTTGCTTTTGTTTTCGCGAATTAGAAAACCAATCCTTCTTATTACTATGCCTGTGGGGATCAGTTTGTTTATATACATCTGTTTTCAGAAATTGCTTCATGTGCCCATTCCCTTGGGAAAATTCTTTTCTTAAGACCATTTTCCTAAGTGCTAAACATAAAATATTAGAGATTAGGGGGGCCTTATGGAATTATTTGCGCTAGGGTTATCGAATGTACTACATTGGGATGTTTTAATGATTCTGTTTTTGGGTGTGGCAGTTGGGATTGCGATCGGCGCATTACCTGGTTTAACTGCAACTATGGGGGTAGCCCTCCTGCTACCAGTCACTTTTGGAATGCAACCAGTCACGGGGATTTTACTCCTGGTTGGGGTATATTTTGGAGGAATTTATGGGGGTTCAATAACAGCAATTTTAATCAATACTCCAGGGACACCGTCAGGGGCCGCAACGGTACTAGACGGATACCCATTGGCACAAAAAGGTTTTGCCCATAAAGCTTTAACCGTAGCAACTCTTTCCTCGGGCATTGGAGGAATATTAAGTGTCCTTCTGCTGATTTTTGTAGCACCTCAGGTGGCGAAATTCGCACTAAAGTTTAGTGCCCCAGAGTCATTCGGGCTAGCGATTTTCGGTTTGTCTGTCATTGCAAGTATCTCCGGTAAATCTCTAGTTAAAGGGTTGATGACTGGATTCCTAGGGCTTTTGGTGGCATCCATTGGCTTGGATCCAGTAGGGGGATTCCCACGATTTACTTTTGGCAGCCAAGAACTCATGGGTGGAATTAATTTTATACCAGTGATGATTGGCCTGTTCGCAGCGTCAGAGGCCTTTAAACAAATGGAATTGATTTTCACTAAAAATGATAATATTATCAAAATAGATAAGGTTAGACTTACATGGAGCGAATTCAAAAGCTTAATACCGACAATTCTTCGGTCTACAAGTATTGGGGCTTTTATTGGGGCAATTCCTGGTGCTGGAGGTGACATTGCAGCATTTGTTGCCTACAATGAAGCTAAACGTTGGTCGAAGAATCCAGAGGAATTTGGGAAAGGAAAAATCCAAGGAATTGCTGCCCCCGAGGCAGCAAATAATGGTTCTACAGGGGGAGCTATGATTCCGTTGCTTACTCTTGGAATACCTGGGGATGCTGTTACGGCTGTAATGCTAGGGGCGTTGATGGTTCAGGGCTTGCAACCGGGACCCATGCTTTTTACTCAAAATGCTAATATTGTCTATACACTTTTTGTAGGGATGATCTTTGCAAATTTCATAATACTGTTTTACGGTTCGATAGGAATTGGATTATTTACTAAGGTCTTAAAAGTACCGAAATCGTTATTAACGCCAGTGATTCTAGTTCTGTGTGTGGTAGGAGCGTATTCCATGGGAAACAACATGTTTGATGTCTGGATTATGTTCATAGCAGGTGTGATCGGTTATTTCATGCAGAGGTATGAGTTTCCAGCCTCACCAGTCATCTTAGCCTTGATCTTAGGCCCCATGATGGAAGCGAATTTCAGACGAGCACTAGTAATGTCTGGAGGAGACTACTCAGTTTTCGTCACAAGACCTATTGCGGCGAGTTTCCTAGTCTTAGCCACAATTTCACTGATAACACCCATAATTAGAGGTCTTTTGAAGAGCCGAAAACAACAAGCACTTTAAAATCTGGTGATAACGCCCCAAAATGATAAAATTTTAATAAAGGAGGATTTGAATGAAATGAACCCTAGAGTTTTTATAGCTAGGAAGGTTCCTAGGGAAGTGGAAGACTACATTGCTCAATATTGTGACTATGAAAAATGGAACGGACATGGAATTATTCCTCGTCATGAACTATTAAAGGTATTAGGAGATTCTGAGGGGTTGTTGATTAATGGAGAACGCATCGATCAGGAATTATTGGATTCTGCTCCAAAGCTAAGGGTAGTAAGTAATAACTCTGTTGGATATAATAAT
>DASRMG010000184.1:0-13062 GCA_035648035.1 Desulfosporosinus sp.
TATGAAGCTGAAGGAACAAGGATTTTCTTTGATTTAATCTCTCCACCCAGAAAAGTTAAATAATACACTGTTGCTATGTAAACAACGAGACAAGCCTTGCTAGATGCAGGTTTGTCTCGTTTTAGTACAGATAACGGTTCGTGGGTTCGGCCTGCAGGCCGTTTGGAGTCCCTGCAGTCGCTTTTATTGTGGCTATGCCTGCCTTGAACTCTAGGCTCTGGATCCGGGCAAGAATACCTGAGCGCGGCATACTTGCCGAGCAGGACCGGCTGGCCAGCACGGGGGAACGGGGGAGGGAACCCGCCCTTCATGAATGTCTTGGATCACTAAACGGGTATGCGTTCCTGAGGAGACACCGTCCGTCAAGTTCCCTCCTGCGTTGGTCCACTGCCGGAGACCGACACAGGAAGATCTCCGGAGCGGGGATGATAGAGGTACCCTGTTTTATATGCTCTATCTCCAGCTGAGTCATGCTGAAGCAAACATAACAGCGATTGAACAGGACAGAGCTGCTTTTTTCCTGGCTGCATTGTGGGCTACAGCACAGTCCACTCGAGTATGTCTTGCTTGACAAAGTGTTTCGGGTGGTTGTGGTTGCATAGTTAAATTACTTAAATTGCACGCTAATACATACAGTTAGCACATTTGTTCTGCAATCTGGTCATAGCATACTGCGGAATGGCGCTTTCCTGGATCACTGGACGGACGTTGCCGCACGGACGGGAAAGTGCGGCCTGTTAGTGAGCTCGCCTGCAGGCTGTCCAGTTGAGAATTGCTACATACGATAACCCGCTGTTGGACTGGGACTGGGCCCGAAATTCTCTTCTCAGTTAGTCGTGCTCAGACGGATAATGCCCTCATTAATTTAGATTACGAGCTACAACGTACATTTGTTCGAAATATTTGTCGAATAAGATACAATATTGTCATAATATGTATTGTAATTAACCGATTAATCAGATATAATTAGAACAAAGCTGGAACAAGCGTTCTTGGTCGGAATATTTGTTTCATAGCTATCTTTCCTAAATGAGACTAAGACCGGGGGAGGTGACAAAAATGCCTGTTATTAGTTCACAGACAGAATCGGTTATGGTACTAGAAGTTCAAACTGGCTTGACCCCAGCGGGAGGTCCCATCTTGTCCAGCCGTAGTATTAGTGTTAAAGCTACAGCAACGGATCAAGACATCTTTGATGTGGGAACTGCTATGCAAGCACTTTCTGAATACCCTTTAATCCATGTCATGCGAGAAGATCATTTTGACCTGGCCGAGTAATTGGCCTAACAATAAGGCAATAAGCCGAATGAAAGGAGAAAATAACCATGGCAGTTGGTATTGTATCTAAGAAAGTTCTACGTATGACCTTTACAAATGCCTTAGGGGCTGGGGTAAGTTACTCAGTCATCAATCCTTTGGCAGATTTGACTGCAGCGGCCGTCCAAACCTTTATGGATCTGGCAATTGCGAAGAACCTTTTCACTTCCACCGGTGGTGATCTAGTGGCTATTAAGGATATAGCCATCGTCGATACGACTACTCAGGATTTGTTTGATGTGGCGATAGCATAGAGGCGTGTTCGATAGCCTGGGCGGGGGTACCGTTCGCTTGAAATCTTCTATAAGAGAGGAGTGCACGAGAAGAGGAGAGGCGAATTGTTCGCCTCTCCTCTTCTCGTGTTAATTACTTGTCGCAACTCAGCGTCATATTCACGTATAAAGACGTCACGGAAGGAGAGATAGACCTATGGATGAGATGCTAAAGCTTGTCGCTAACTTTGGTTTCCCGATCGTTGTGAGTGCTTATTTGTTGGTACGAATCGAAGGGAAGCTAGCCGAACTTACGATCAGTATCACAGAACTTGCTAAGGCCGTTGCCGTCATTAAGGCCTAATGCTGTAATGGTCTAAATAAAACTATTTACTACACAGCGAGCCCTGTCGGTCTCTACCGGATGAAGGGCTCTTTTGTTTAATATAAAATCAACAGAACAGGGGGGAGCTAATTGAAGAGGATTTACATTAGCCCAAGTAGTCAGGAGCACAACCTAGGCATAGGGCACTACGGGACAGAAGAAGGGGGAATGAATAAGGTCGCCGATGCCTTAATGCCCTTGCTGGATGGCGATGGACGCTTTGAAACGAAGAGAAATACGCCTGATATGGACGTTAATCAAATGGCGAAGGATTCAAATAACTTTAAAGCAGATATTCATATTCCAATTCATAGTAACGCAGGCGGCGGAGTGGGAACAGAAGTTTACGCCTATGGTCCTAAGACGAACAGCGAACGTTTGGCGCAGGCGCTCTATAAGCAGGTTGCGCCACTTTCTCCTGGTGCTGACCGAGGCGTAAAGTATAATCATTCGCTGGTTGAAGTAGGCGACAGTGTCTCCGCCACGTCGGCACTAATCGAGCTTGGCTTCCATGATAATGCTCTGGATGCAGAGTGGATCATGCTGAGCACAGCATCTATAGCTAAGGCACTTTATCTTGGGATCTGTGATTATTATGGGTATGATTACCGTGCTTTGGCAGTAGGGGTATCTGCTGTAGCACCTCCACATGTGCCGGTAGATGATCGCGATATATATCTGAGCGTTCGAGTGCTACTGTCAAAGTCGGAAGGATTAGTCAAGCAGATTGAGACTATGGGGTATGCCTGCAAAGTCTTACCATTAGCCTAATTTGGATAGAACTGTATCGTGAGTCTATTAAACGAGTAGGGTAACACAGTTACCAAGCTCGTTTTTGTTATTCCTGTTTGCACTTTTTCTAGTACTGATCGCGCCAGTCTAAGGTGAGTTGTTTTCTTTGCTCAACTGGAGGTTGAAGAAAGGGGACCTCATTCATGTATGCTACATTATTTCATTTCTCAATGTGTGCGGACCAACCCGTTTTACGCATGGAATGGTTAAAAATCAACACGAAGATCATTGTCACAACTAATAGCCCAATAGATTAATTGGTATGTAAATACAATCCATTGGGTTCTTTAGTATTTCCTACTCACACTTAGTTGAAATTATGGCTAGTTATTTTCCGTTATTTGTATTTTGTGAAGGGATATTAAGGAAATATGGAGAATTATTGACTAGGGTATTTAATCGACTATTCCACGTGTGGAAGGATGATGGAGAAATTTTGTCTAAAACTAACAACGCGCTTAAGTCAAACAGATAAATGAGGGATTTAACACTCGAATATCATAATGACAGAAAATTTGACATTATCGTTGTTACAGGAGAGTACAAAAATTAAAGATAAGATATATTAAATACTCATAGGAGTACATGGAGGAAGCTATGAACAAAATTATTACAATACCAAATCCAGTGTTAGACAATCGTGAAATAGTCAAGATTGATCTGTTGACAAAAGACTATGAAAAGTATCACGAACCTGGGATGATTAGCAAGTCCTTGAACAAGGTTGGAGACTCAATAAGTCAGGTAATACCTGAAAAAATTAGGCGTGAGGTGTCCACTATGAAACAAGGCATTTCAGGGTCTGACTTAATGAAGCAGGCATTTGGTGTTGTAGCAAAAGGTTTTACAGAAATTGAATCCAGAGCTGCACAGTTAACTGTAAGCAAGCAAACTGTTGTAAAAAGAATCGGTAAGGTTGATGAGGGTATAGCGTGTTATGAAGATATCTGTCTTGCAAGGGGATACGATATTGAAACTGCATTAAACCTTAAACATATGGAAGACATCCTTTATACTGCCGTGCAGGGAGGAGTTACTGGATTCTTTGGGTTTCCTGCAATTCCAGTTAACATTGTGCTAAGTACGTTCTTATATTTCAGGGCTGTTCAGAATATTGCATTGCACTATGGATATGATGTTAAAAATGATATAGGAGAGTTAGAAATTGCAAGCGTAGTCACGATGCAGGCGTTAAATCCCAATATGGAATCAGGAACAGAAACATTATCATCAATGATTGGTAAGATGATGATAATGACGAAGACTACTGCATTACAACAAGGTCTTAATAAGACATATGGAGAAATGATTAATAAAGGTGGTATACAGCTTGTATATGTACAAATACGAGCTCTAGCCCACAAGGCTGCAAAGACAGCATTGGACAAGGCTGGCAAAAAAGGGGTAGAGAAAACTGTATATTCAGAGATGCTTGAGCAGTTAGGGAAGTATTTTGCAAAAAGCTCGGGGAAAAAGTTTGTTCCAGTTATCGGTGGATTTATAGGAGCGTTGTTTGATACTGCGTACATGGCAAGGGTCTTGAAGTACGCTAAGATTGTGTATCACAAGCGTTATTTGCTTGAGAAGCAACAGAGAATAATGGATTTGGTTGACGAATCTAATGCGAAGTCAATGTATGATAAAAAGTTAGTCGAAGTGATTGAGGGCTGAACATGAGTGATTTATTTTCAAATCAGAGTTTTGGAAGAGCAATTGGCAAACATAGAGAACTGCCTTTATATGTAACAGATGAATTCGTCTTTTACAGATGCATTTCATTCCATGAGAGTTTTTATGGAAAAATAGTCAGTGAGTTACATGCCGGAAACTTACGGCCGGGAACACCGGAAAACAGATATTCAAAACTGTTTCCCAAAGAACGTGTATCTTATTGGGCAGATTCTCCGCAAACATCAAGAGCAGAAGTAAAGTATCATAATGCAGGCAATAATCTTTTGACATTTTGGGCATATGACGATGCAACCAGCACTTTCCCAACAAGAGCAGATAGAGAGCCCCTTACCATTATTGATGGAAGAAATAGAGGATTTAATAATATTCTTTACAAAATTGAAACTGACCAAAAACTTACAAGTGGGGAGAAAAATCTAATTGATAAAATTGCTTCTAAGTATCCGGATTGTTTGGTGTACGAATCGCTGCGTACAAAAGGTGGCCTAAACTTTCTGTTCTTTGAAAAAGGATTTCATAAACTTTCGATAAGAGAAGTCCTCTTAAGATTAGGTGATTATAAAGGTAAAAACGCCAATGGTATTGTTTGCGCAGGTTCATCTGATTATTCACCATACCCGGAGAATTATGGAATGTATTTCAGACCAATAGCCAAAGCGGAAATGAATTTGACATATCAAAAAACCGAAGAATATAAGAACCGTAGCACAATATATAAAGAATCGCTGTGTGCTATACGTGGAAGTAGTTGTGATGAGTATACGAAATAGCAGATGCGTAAATAGACTTAGGTCAACACAATTTTATTCTGACACAATTAAAATAGTGAAAGAGATGTTGTCTGAAGAAGGACTGAAGGTAAGTATATTGATAAAGTGGTTAGGAAAGACTTTTTCCAAAATCATGTTTTTATCAATTAATAGGTTATCCTGAAAATATTCATTTATGAAGAAATAAAATGTTTTGCTTGAAGGGCTTTAGCATAACTCGAAGTAGTCCAATTTCCCATTATGTCTATAACTGGAAGTTGATAGCCGTCAAAATAGCCGATAAATTGGAGGTGTTTTATGAGTCATGTTTTTAATCAGAATGGTTATGATGCAGAGCTTGTACTAGAAAATGGGGCTCTCTTTCTTTCGCCAGAAGATAGGCGGTCTATTGAAGATATATTGAGTAAAGTAGATATAGGGTTTGGTTGTATAGAATTGCGCAATGGACCAAAGGCTTCACTATTTCATGGAATAGCTGTTTTTATTAATGAGAATCTCACTTCATTATTTGTTGGACGTTTATTAATGCCTGGTGCATATGATGCAATTAAGTTTGCCTTCAAGAAAATAGTTGACGGTATTAAGAATGGCTCTGCTCGAATAGTAAGTGCTAATAAAATCTCCATGCCAGAATGTATATTAAAATTTGTAACAAAGAAAGGACACTTAGAGGTACCCATTCCTAATAACCTAACAGATGAACAATTTGAGAAATACATGGATTTGCTCAAAGTTGCTATTCAAACTTTAAATGAAGATATAATTAATCAAGGACATTTGATTGCTGAATTTGAGATGAAATCTGAGAAAGTTATTATTAAAACAGTATTAGAGTACGGTAGAGGTCAATGGGAAAAGCAGCAAACAGAGAAAAAATAGCTGTAAATAGGAATGTCTTTATTTATTTGGAAAATAATGAAAAGTTAAAGTAGCTAAAGAAAATGTCTCTATACAGCGAAGTTTATAATGAAGATAATTTCGATTATGTGAGTTATTTATTTATATTTTCTAATTAAAAGCAGGAACTTTTAGGAAAAGTATTGAATTTAAAAGCTCAAGTAAGCCATTTCCAATAGGGGGATATTTGTGAAACAAATTTTAGTAATAACAAGTTCTTATGATTTAACCGTTGATTATATCATAAGCAAATTTGAAGCTCTTAATTTCTTTAGGCTTAATACAGACCGACTTGATGAATACCAGATTAGTTTTTACAATTCTAGATGGGAAATTATAGACAGTTTTAAGTCTATAACCAATAACGATGTTAAAGCCATCTATTACAGAAAACCTGTATTACCTCATCTAGACCAATTCAACCCCCAGTACCATAATTACATGCACAAGGAAATCTTAACGTTAATAGAGGGTGTAATCGAGCAGTTTGAAGGAAATTGTTTATCTAAACCATCAATACTTAAGAGGGCTGACAATAAAATCGTCCAGTTACAATTGGCGGAAAAAATTGGTTTACAAATGCCGCTATCATTGATTACAAACTCAAATCATTCAGCGAAAATATTTTGTACTGATAAAAAAACTATTGTTAAGCCAATATCAGTAGGTAAACTACTGTATGAAAACAAAGTTGGCATAATTCAAACTAATTATGTAGATCCCTCTTTTGGCTTTAAGGGGTTAGAATTGGCTCCATCATATTTTCAAGAATATGTAGATAAAGATTACGAACTACGAGTTACAGTAGTTCATGATCAGTTTTTTCCGGTGAGGATAGAGACAACGGAAAAAGTTGATTGGAGAAAGGCAAAGAAGGGTAACATACAGTACTTTAAAGATATTTTACCTGATAACATAAAGAGCCTTTGCTTACAAATGATGAGATTATTGAGTCTTAAGTATGCCGCGTTTGATTTTATAGTTAGCAAAGGTCAATATGTGTTTCTAGAATTAAATGCTAATGGACAGTGGGCTTGGTTAGAACAAGAACTTAACTTAAGTATCTCAGATTCGATTATTAGATACCTAGTGGGGTTAAAAAATGAATAAAAAATATTTTTGGTTTATCTACTTGTTGTCACTATCTCCAATTATAAGCGTTACAGACGATGATAATTTTGGCGATATTACTAGAAAAACTAGACTATTTAGAATATCCTTATTAAACTTATGTTTAGGCGTTCACAGTTTTTATCTGTTTACATATAAAAAGGATTATGGATTGAAACTATTTAAGTATCTTAATCTTAGGCATTTTGCAATAGAGGATTCTGTAACATTAGAAAAGGTAGATAATTATCGGAAGACAATTGAATCTACACCAGATGCAGATATAAATGTACATCTAAAGGATTTACAGTATAAAATAGAAAAAGAAGAAGCGATAAAAAACGGTAGTTTCAATAAAATGGTAGCCTATAACGCATTGACACTAATGGCAGTGGGCGTAACTATTCCATATTTAGTTAATATCTATAAGATCGTAGAACATCAGTTTTTTTACATGTTGTTTATTCTTATATTTGCGTACAATTTTGCAAATATTTTAGCACATATCCTAGAATTGTTAAGAGTTAAAACAGTATTAAGATCTTCGTTCGGAGATTTGAAGAAAAGTCAAAATCCTTTATATGAATTTGCTGCCTCATTATATTTAGACTGGTACGCCATAAAAGATGAATCAAAAGTTTTTGTATCTTATGTAAAAAATATTGAGAAATATATAAAAATTATTCTTTTCTATTTTGTCTTATTTATATGTATTTATAATTTTTTAGCCTATACTGAAAATAAACTCCCATCAGAACCGGCCAATAATGCAAGTACTTATATTATTAATTTCTCTCTAGATGAGCAGGGTGTTTTTTCTTCTCAGAATCTAAAACAATTGGATAAAGTAAGAGAAGGGTTAATAACAGATAAGATTGCCCAAGTTTTCATTATTAAAAGCGCATCATTAAAGGGCAGAAAGTTAGACGTATACCAAAAGGTAGTGTCCTTATTTGAAATTTATAACATTTCGCATGTAAAGATTCTAGAAGTAGATCAAACAAATCAGAGTAATAGTAATCAGATTTCAATAATAATATTAGGGAGGTAAAACTGTGAGAGAACCGTATTTAGCAAATTATGTTGAAGAACATGACTATGACCCTAACAATCGACTTTTCTATGATGGTAGAACTCAGCTTTCTTATGTTGACCCCGAAAAAAGAGTTCGGGCAATTAATAGGTGCTTGATAGGACCTACAAGACTGACGGAAACCATTGAGAACTCAGATCCTGATGAATTTTATTCAATTGGTCCAACAAGAGTAACAGCAACTATTGAGAATTCAGACCCCGATGGATTTTACTTAATTGGACCTACAGCCATGACTGAACATATGGAGAATTCTGATCCCGATGAGTTTTTTGCACTTAGCCCTACACAAAAAACAGCAACAAATGAGTCAGCCGATCCTGACGAATTTTATGCTATTGGTCCGACAAGAGCGACATTTTCGGATGAGGGATCTGATCCAGATGAGTTCTATTTGCTCGGTCCTTCTAAGGAGTCTCGTTCAAATGAGTGTTCTGATCCGGATGAATTTTATCTTAAATAGCAAGAGATGTTAGATTTTTATAAATCAGCCATAGCCACACTCAGAAAGGGTGTGGCATTTTTGAAATGTATTAACATTAATAAGAACTTGGTGTAAAGATAAGCTGAAAATTTTTGATCCTTCTAAAACATTACTATGGTAGTATAGACGCTAAATAGTAGCCTCCGCGTTATTCATATGCCAGTTAGGCTAATAACCGGTAGTTCGAGATAACAACAGTTATAGCAATAATGCGCACCCAAGGCAGCACAGAGGTATTTTTGAACTCATTTTATAGATACCTTTGTTGCTGCCGGTCAATTCAGATTGTGCAGGAATATCTATATCTGGGACCCACAACTGTACCCCAACAAGGTGTAGTGCCCGTTCCCTTGGAATCCCCCTGATTTTGAATTTTTTCTATTTAATAGTTCTTTCAATTACATAATTTGGCTTAATATGGGTTTTCGCATAAATCGCTGCAGTTGAAAAATATTTAGAATTAGCAAAGTCCCTCAATCTAGCACGTTCTGAAAGTCCACTCTCGACAGGGGAATATCCAAATTCTCGCATGATAAATTTGATCATACGTCCGATATTCTGCCTATTAGTAGCATTCTGTCCTTCGCCCTTGTGATTAAGAGGAAAATTTTTAGAATTTCCGAACTGAGCTTCAAGCTCCCTAACTACGCCTGATAAGCTAGGAAGTCCCAAATCGGCCATGATTATCATTCTATCAACAGAATCTGCAGATGTTAAAAAATCCATGATATCGATGGCATCCTGTGAATTGTAAATCTTCGAAGTGCTAAAGAATTTGTTTGTTAAAGTTGTCATAGTAAACCTCCATATGTTTATTTAATAATGAACAAGGAGTACGGTAGTAATGTAACATATTGTACATTTAATGTAAATGGTAGTTTTTAAATAAATAAAAACCATCTTGTTTCAAAGATGGTCATAAAGCAAGTTGCTGATTATTTCTATACTAAATTTATAAAGGCAAGAGCCACGGTAGCCTTGTAGAAAATGTAAGTTGCGCATTATGTTTATACTGTATCTTCATGAAATAAAAAATTCTCTTTATTCAAATACAGGTTAGGCTAATAATGGGATGTTGAACATTAAAGTGTTATATCTTATTATTTTTATAATAAAACTGTTATTTTACGCTGGCCAAACAATCACAAGTGTGGCCAGACGGAACACTGCCTCATATTGACCCAGAGTATTCACTTATATTGGCTGTTTATTTGTCCCTGGTGATATGGATGCTCCCACTACCCTTAGCCTTGAGTTAAGAACGCATAATTAACAACAATCCAAGCATGTTGGCAGGGGCCTATTTGTTTCATACTAATTGTCGTTAGCCGCTGCCGCGACCTCCGACGCATAGCTGTCTAAAATACGGCCGCTTTGTTTGTATTCTGAGACGGACCGAGTCAATAAAGATGCTGGGGAGCGGGGTAGTGGGTCAAAGGTTGCCACCGCAGGGCAGCCTCCCTCGTTGCTCGGGCAGCTACCCTGCTTGGCGCGCGGTCATCCTGACTTGCCAGCCCAGTTATTGGGTCCTGGAGCGGCCGCTCAGGTGGATCTCCCCTCGTTCCTCGGGAAGCTAACCTGAGCTCAGCGCGCGGTTGCTGGTCTTGCCCAGGTCGGCCGACCACGATTTCCCTTCTGCGGCGGGAAACCACGGTCGTCTTGTCTTATCCTGCACAGGCGTCGCTCGTCGCCTTAGGTCAATGGGCTATTCCCGCGCAGGTGGATCTCCCCTCGGTACCTCGAGGAGCTGACCTGCGCTCGGCGCGCGGTCATCCTGGGGCCGTGGTGTGCTTGAAGAACGTATGTGTGTCGAAGCTGGTTGACATCGTAGTCGAGGACATCATGAACGAGTGACTACTAGTAGACATACTCACGCACTACCTGATTAGCTAACCAATTTGAGTGAGCATGCAGAATCCCTTCCGAACTCGGGCAAGCCCTCGGTCCGCGGGACTAAATTCTCCAGGCATTACCCATCGTGTCAAAGCAGCAGGCGCGCGGGAGCGGGTCCTCGTCCTGTGGGCCGTCCGTTCCCGAATTCCCTCCTGCGTCGGTCATGTGCGACCGGAGCCGAGAGCCACGAATTCCTTCCTGCGTCAGTCATGCACGGACGAAGCAGGACCGCTCACCCCACCATGCTGAAGATGTTGGGGTGAGTTTCTGAGCGGCTTTTTGGGCGTGAAATATGCTCGCGGGTTCGAGCTCCCAGCGGATCGTTCCCTCCTTGGAGGCCTCGGTCCTCATGCGTCGGAGCCGGTCCTCACTTCGTCGGGATTGCACCGCTCGGACGCAGCTGCACGAAGTCCTGAGCGCGGCCTACGTGCCGAAACAGGTAACGAGCGGCCGCCAGCCTCACAGGCCTCAAGGTAAGTTCTTTTGCAAGTGTCGGCCGCTCGCCGCGCTAGGTTTAATTGTGGGTCCTAGAGCGGTCGCTCGATGGATCTCCCCTCGTTACTCGGGAAGCTAACCGAGCTGAGCGCGCGGTTTGAGGGCCGAGCCGTCTTCGCCCGACATTCCCTCCTCGGTCCTCGGGCTGATAGTCGAGCTGGGCGCTGTCTCACTGCCAGAACAGGCGCACAGTCCTCCGTTCGTGTATACCCTCCGTTGTCGGGATATGCACGGCCTAGGTCTTAGAGCGTGAATTCCCTCCTGCGTCAGGAATATACGCCGAAGAACGCGTATTTGTGCCCGACATGAATGTCGGGGACAAATACTATATTTCGTTAACTTATCATAAAACGGGTACTGCTCGGTGCTATAAAGTTTAGAATGCTTTGTTTTAATACAAGGTATTTTTTATTATTGCTTCAGATTATGGAATAATTTAGCCCCTGAATTTATGCCTAGGATCACGAACGATATTAAGATTTGCGCTGTTTTGCTTTGACAAAAATACGATGTTGTCAAAATCTCGTACGCTTTTAAAAAAATACAACCTTGTCCAGGTAGTGTACGAAGTTGTTCGAAATAAGTTCGTCGTTGGCCAGTTACGCTTTGGGTCGCTAGACGGACCACGCCGCACGCGCGGGAATGTGCAGCCTGCTAGCGGTTTGGACCGATCCGGCAAAGTTCTCTCCTTCGTCGCTCCGCTGCCGGGGCTCCGACGTGGTAAGTTCCGTACGTGTTAGAACGAGGGGGGAGTCCCGCCCTTCATCATGCAAGTCTTGGCCCGCCGAAATTGCAGGAACGCCTGAGCGCGGCATACCTGCCGATGGTCTGGACCGACGATGGCTTGGACCGCTCGCGCTTCACGTTCCCTCCTTCGTCAGTCCCTTAAGCCCGCCGAAGTTGCAGGAACGCCTGGGCGCGGCATACCTGCCGATGGTTTGGATCGACGATAGATTAGACCGACGATGGTTTGGACCGCTCGCGCTTCACGTTCCTTCCTTCGTCGGTCCCTTAAGCCCGACGAAATTGCAGGAATGCCTGTGCGCGGCATACCTGACGCGGCAAGAACAGCGAAGACTACGAGTTAGTTCGACGTTGGCTAGTCACGCTTTGGGTCGCTAGACGGACCAGGCCGCACGGGCGGGAATGTGCGGCATGCTAGCGGGTTCGTCCTGAGGGTCGTCCGTTCCCGAATTTCCTCCTGCGTCGGTCATGCGCGACCGGGACCGAGAGCCACGAATTCCTTCCTGCGTCAGTCATGCGTGGACGAGAGTAAGACCGCTCGCGCTTCTCACGCCCTCCTGCGTCGGCCCCTTAAGCCCGCCGAAGCTGCAGGAATACCTGAGCGCGGCATACCTGCCGGGGCCAGGTACGAAGAAGATCGGGTAATCAAGGTAAAGATCGGGGGACTGAAGAATGGGTAGTCACTTCGCCAGAAGCTCAATGGCAGCTCTCATTTTGAGCTAATCGCGCAGCCCGTGACCAGGCCCGGAGTAGCTGGGCGATTGCCAGCAGAATATCGTACCTGCGGGGGATATGTCCTGTGGACTCCAGCTTTTTTGGGGCTAGTGCTGCGTGTCCCTATGATAGCAAAGAGCATATCCTCGGGCTGCACGGACACTTCCAAAAGTAGACGCAAAAACGCGGTGGTCATGCCCGGTAAATAACGCCTAGATGCAGGCTATAAGCGAGCTTAGGACCTGTAAATAGGTGGGATATTATTTCACGAATTCGTGGAAAATTTTATGAATTTATGGTATAATTAGCTAAGAAACTTATCGATCTGAAGGAAGGAGAGTGGCCTTGTTGAGGAGCTTGTATCTCGTAAAATTTCTGAATGAATATGGCGAGAAATGCAGCATCACGGAGCTGAGCACGAGCAAGCGGTATATCAGAATTAGATTTAGTCATTGGATGCCAGA
>DASRMG010000185.1:0-3666 GCA_035648035.1 Desulfosporosinus sp.
AACTCCTAGCGGCAATACAAAAGAGTTGTAGGACCCGTGCTGAGATTATGGCTTTCTTGGAAAGCAAGTAATTTATATCCCGTGCCATCGGCTTCTAATAGGTCGGATGGCATTGAGTGGGTAAACTTTGGGAAGTTAGCATTGAAGGATACGGTACATGCACAAGTGCGGATGGCGAGGAATATCTTGGAATATTGACATCAAATAAGTATGATCTAGAGGGTATATTTAATGAATATGCAAATGGTGGAATCAAGGGATTACATCAGAAGCATTCGGTAGAATTATTCCATTCCTATTTGATGAAGTAAAGGTTAATCGTATAGAATCTCAACACAATCCTAATAACCCAAATTCGGGTAAGGTTATGGTAAAATGCGGATTAAAATACGAGGGAATTTTACGTCAAGCTGACTTCAGTAATAGGGGAATAGTTGATGCAGCAATTTATAGCCTTTTATCAAATGAATATAATAATAATCTTGTGTAGGGAACGGAAAGGGGGACAATTTATGAAACGCAATTACCGTATCATTATGGGCTTTGCGATGGTACTGCTATTAAGCATATTGTTTTCAACGGTAGCTTATGCCAATTCGGCAGAGCCACCCAGTTTCACCGTAATTGTATCTAATCCACTGGAAGATTTGTCGTTATCTCTGCGGTTTGCGAACGAGGGGAAAACAGAAGCGATTGTGCTAAACGAGGAGCATAAGGCGTGGGAGACTTATTACAGATTTTTCTATCATATGTCTCCGATTGGAAATGATAATCTGGATGACGCAGTGCTTATTGTTCAGAGTAACGAAAAGAACTTTCAATGTTCTCTCCCTGCCGACACGTTTAATACATACAACAATTTGTTGACGTTGGATATGAAGACAGAAAACCTGACAATCGGTCAGCCGCCGTTAAGAGTTCCCCTCTTAGTTATGATGCGGATTATTTTGACTCTGGTCATTGAAGGCGTAATATTCTTTATCTTTGGCTATCGTAAGAAGTCGAGTTGGCTTGCTTTTTTTGCAATCAATTTAGTTACCCAGGGAGCTCTGAACGCAATGCTTACCGTACCCAGTTTAGAATCTTATTGGCTACTTGGTTTTATATTTGGCGAGATAGTGGTTTTGGCTGTGGAGCTTATAGCATTTATCTTCGTTGTGAAAGAATTCGGAAAACGCCGTGTGGCTGTGTATACTGTCACAGCGAATGCGGCCAGTTTAATAATAGGCGGACTTCTGATTACATATTTGCCGGTATGAGATACACACAAGCATAATGAGTATAGCTGGCAGTTAGGACTTTCTTATCAAAATATTGACATCGTATGTCTGCAATCCCCAATAATTGCTCTGATAATATTTCCAACTTATCAATATCCACAAAATCACCAACCTTTCTTCTTGATATATAATAATATAACTACTAAAAATGTAAATAAATTTAAACAACTTGATGAAAAATCAGATAAAAACTAAACGGAATGTTTAGTAGGAATTGATATGAACAATATAAATTCGGTATATATTAAGATTCTGAACACGGGTGGATCCGGTGCCAGCTGATGTATCTTATATAAACATTGAAATTGTAACGAACTTCTATAAGAAAGATTTCCGGGAGTTTTTATTGAGATATTCCTGAGGTTTTGCGATTAAACTTCACACCGGATCCAGTTCTAGCAAATGTATTGAATATATAATGGAATTCTAATCCAAAAGAAAATTGGTTAGAAGTTTTTTTGAGTTACTTCAGAAATTTTGTGATTAGTATTCACGCCGGATCCAGGTGAAATAAAAGTAAAAAAACGTGTTGTAACAAGCAACACACTGTAATACTACTATCATAGACTAAGCGAAAAAAGATTTTTGCTTATTACCTTTATTGTTTCTGCGATTTTACTTATAATAAGTTTGATTTATAGAAATCCTCTTTTGGCTGTTTGCGTTATTATGGCCTTATTTACGATAATAATCAATACTAATCATTTTTAAAAACAATTTGAAAATACTTTTCGAAAACATCATATCATCCATAATCTTACTGTGTCTTGATTGCATTGAGGAACATCCTGGTGCATACCAAAGTACAAGACAACTGGTTGAAAGAATAACGATTTTTGAAGGAAAGCTTCGAGTTGATTTCAAGTCGAGTGTGGAAATTGAAGTTGAGATATAAGTTAATAAGCGATAAGGATAACCGCCGATAGAGGTACTGGATGCATCTTGGTCGGTGGTTAATATTTTTTGCAAAAATATTAATTGTCGATTGACATTTCTAGGTTACGGATGTAAACTGAATTTAAGGTTACACAGGTAACCCGAGAGGAGAAATGAAAATGAGCACATTGGTTTCAAAGATAACAGATTCGGAAGTTAAAGTTATGAGGGTATTATGGGAAGCAGATTGTGAACTTCCTATTGCGGATATCAGAAAAACACTTGAGCAGACGAGCAAATGGGAAACCTCTACAATAAAAACATTACTTCGCAGACTTTGTGAAAAGGGTGTGGTTTTAGCGACTAAAAAAGAAGTATTTTATTATATGCCTTTGGTCAGTGAGGCAGAATATAACGAATATACTACTCAAAGCTTGATTGATCGTTTATACTCTGGCAGTGCCAAAGACCTTGTAGCCTCTCTACTAGGGAGCAAAAAGTTTGATGCTTCAGACATTGAAGAGCTGCGTACTATGTTTAAGGTAGGTGATAGCGATGAATGAAGCTATTAAGTTAATACTATCACTATCTTTATCAGCCAGCATTCTCGCAGTATTATTATTTGCCATTAAGCCGTTAATAAGGAACAAGATTTCAAAGTCGATTCAATACTACATTTGGATTGTAGTACTCATAAGATTGGTACTGCCGTTTTCTTTTGAAGCAAGTATTATGAATAATGTGTTTTATGGAGATCAAACACCTGTGGCAATAAGCATTCAAAGTGAAGAAAATGCAAGTAATTCGTCAATACTGCCCAATGTTCAGGAAAACGTAACTAATGGTGTCTATAATGATGATGTTGACCACAGCAGATATTTCAGAGACCTATTTAATCAGTATGTTATATACCTTTGGCTACTTGGCATAATAATAGCTCTTACTGCTAACTTAACAGGATACGCTCGATTTTCAAAACACCTAAAACAAGCAAATAAGCCAGCTACTGACGAGGAAAACAGAATATTAGAAGCTTTATTGAATGGACGAAATGATATCAGGCTTGTACGTAATCGCTTTGTGACCACCCCAATGCTTATAGGAATACTAAAACCTTACATCATAATTCCAGACATTAACTTTGATGGAGAACAGCTTAAAAATATTTTGCTTCATGAGATTTCACATCTAAGACGATTTGATGTAGCGGTAAAATGGCTAACAATGATAGCTGCATCAATCCACTGGTTTAACCCACTCATGTATTTTATTAAAAAGGAAATTAATCATGCTTGTGAATTGGCTTGCGATGAAGCGGTTATCAAAGACCTTAATCTGACAGAAAAACAAGCCTATTGTGATACATTAATATCTATTGCATCTGAGAATAAATATCCTATTGGGGTATTGCAGGCAACTATGAGCGAAGAAAAAGAAACTCTTAAAGAAAGGCTGGTGGCAATTATGCAACACAATAAAAAGTCAAAAATTATTATATTAATGTCATTAG
>DASRMG010000186.1:0-29231 GCA_035648035.1 Desulfosporosinus sp.
CATGATAACACCTCTTTTTTGGTTGTTTTGGTTAGCACTTAATTATACCAAAAACTGAGGCTTCATGCGGATTTTCATCGTTTTTTGTCTCTTTTTTATACTTATTTTCGGCTAGTTTATCTGGGTGCGAAAGTTCAGAGATACATTGCTAGATTGATCGCAGGCAGTCCAAACGCTCCAAAGAGTTTACTTCCATAGCCATTTACTTCTCCGTTGAAGTTCCAATGGTTCGGTACTTTGTCTGGCAGTGAGGGATAGAAATAGGCTCCTAGTGCGAATCCCATGAAAATTATAAGGATGATCAGCCAATCTTGCTTCAGGCTATTACTGAACTTTGTCATCTTCTGTCCCTCCTTCGTTAACGTGCGTCGTATTAAAAAACCACTTAATGACCTCTTGAAATACGGTCGTGTTCAGCGAATAAATAATGTGTTGTCCCTTCCGCTCATCTGTCACCAACAAAGCTTGTTTCAAGGCATTAAGATGATGAGAAATACTGGGCTTCGTCATATCGAACTGTTCCGCAATTTCCCCAGCCGTCATATCCCGTTCTTTTAATAATAAAATAATTTTTCTTCTTGTAGGATCAGCCAGTGCTTTAAATGGCAAATTAAGCATAGAACGCAATTCCTTTCCGCATTAATATTACTAGATGTTTAGGCAATATTCTAACTGTCTAGTCACAGTATATTCTTTTTCCTACTAAAAATATAGTATTATTCTAAAGAAAATCTATAAGCATCTAAACTAAGGGCAACTTATTTAGTATCCTATGGATCCTAATGAAAACACGTTGGCCTTCTTTACCCAAGATCAACGTGTTTTCATTGATTTTTGAAATCGTATTAAGACACTTATAACAAGCAACCTGCTAAGAGCTTCTGTATCTTGATATATTTGGCCTCCGCTTCCTCTTCCTCGACAAACCACTCTGCTCCCTGTTCTGGTGACTTACTGTTGAAGGTGTGGATTAATCCACCTGCAAGAGCAGCTTTACCCCAGGCAACAAAATACTGGGCGGGAGAATTCACGGGGTTAACTCCAGAGCCAAAATAGATAGGGGTCCCGTTAATCTCTGTGCTCTCAAAAATATTGGCCTTGGTTGTTCCACATGGATTACCCATTGTCAGTACTTCCTTCCGTGCCTATTAATTACAATCTGTCATCCTAATACTTACATAGATAAAACAATTAGTCTATAATAAATATATAACTCTGCAGTCGGAGATTGCCATGAGACAAGACGCAGACTTGGACTTGACTGTCCTGAAAGGGGGATTTAGATGTTTACTCAAGCCTATACACCTGAACAATCTGCCTTTGGTAAGCTTGAAAACGGTCGAGACGTGCTGATTCTTTATGTCAAAGAGTTCTGTGAAGAGGTAAGGACTGTCAACCAGTCAGGTCTCTCAGGATATACCTATAATTGGTTTGCAACTGAACAAAAGGATGCCTATGTTCTGCAAGTAACCTGGGAAAATGACAGCAAAATTGCGATCCGTTTTAACACTCAGCACTTTGGTCTTATTGGCCAATTAATGGAACCGAAAGATGTCATCCTTGCGACGACACCCATCTCTGATCTGATGGAAAAGGCCCAAAAAAGTGACTATAATTTTCTTGAATTCAATGATGTCCTGACCTTCAGCCAAATTTCCTTTGCAGTTCCAAGCTCTGAGTCAAAGAATTAAGTTTGATACCAATCATAAAACAGGTGAGTTAATCATCACAAACTTTCTAACTGGAATCCTTTTTTAGGGCAAGTGATAAAAATCACTTGCAAATTTATACAACTGTCATATAATAATAACAGAATTGGCAACGAGGCCTACCTATTTTTTTAGGTAGGCTATTTTTATTTTTAAAGGAGGTATCTCAATGTTAAATGACATTAAAGTGATTGATTCTTCGGTGCTGCTTAGTGAACTTAAGGATGCTAATCAAGAGATGAGTCAAGTCATTGGATCCATCCGACAAATAGCCCAGCACACAAATCTTTTGTCACTAAATTCAGCGATTGAAGCTGCAAGAGCCGGTGAAGCAGGTCGGGGATTTAGCGTGGTCGCGGATGAGATTAAAAAGCTTGCCACCCGCAGCTTAGCTACAACCAAAGAAAGTACTAAAATAATTGAAAACATTCAGCTAAAAGCAAACGAGGTGATGGCCGTAAGAACTGCGGATGTAGCTTTTGATACGATCGATAAAATCGATCGGAATCTTTTTGAACGCAATTGCGATGCCCAAGCTTGGGCTGGCTTTGACAAAGTCAAAAACTGCTTTTCCTCAACAGTGTCTAACCGCATTGCTGTCACCAATGTTTTATTGAAAAAGTTGGTTGATATTTATGAGGTCTATCTTGACCTTTATGTACTAGATACTGAAGGTACCGTTATGGCCGCTGGTGTTCACCAAGAACTCATCGGGAAAAACATGTCAGATAAAATCTGGTTTAAAGATGCCAAAGCCGCAAACTCGATATCTGTTAGCGACCTTTATTTATCCAAGGTTGGCAATTTACATACTGTGGCTTACACCTGCCCGATTCGAAGCGATGAAGGTGACTTATTAGGTTATTTTTCAACCAGATTCAATTGGAATTATATTTATGACATCATAGATTCTGCTCGCATCGGTCAAACTGGAGACCTTTTCATCATCAATCATGATGGCTTCGTGATAGCGTGTCGGAGTCGAAACGGAATACTACATGATAATTTAAAGCATCTTAATGCCGCCCAACAAGCGATGAAGGGGGAAACCTATGGTTATGTATTTGAAAAGGAAGTAACCGGAACTAAGATTTACGGTTATGCCCATACCCGTGGCTATAACGCCTATAAAGGGAAAAACTGGTCTGCTCTAGTGAGTGAGGTCCTGTAAATATTCAATAATACGGGTTAAGGGGTTGGCTCACTTACCGCATTTTGACGCTGGGGTAACGGGCCAGGTCCGTGTGAGGCAGAAATTTGCTACCCTTAAATTTCTCCATAAAAGTGGTACTGGCATTCAGCTCGAAATAAGTCACCTTTGCTGCGATCTCTTCCACTTCCAGACGTTTTGGACGAGATAGCAGTACTTGGCGCGCCGCTTCACCCGAGCTATTGCCCAAACGCACGATGGATGTGCGTGGAAGATCAGGATATAAACCAATGGTAATGGCTGACTCGATCGGCAAATACTGTCCAAACGCGCCGGCCGCAAAGAACTGACTCAGCCCGTGCCAATCGCAACCCACGTTTTCCATTAACAGGTCAGTTGCAGCATTGACGGCCCCTTTGGTCGCCACGAAGTTATTAATATCGATCTGTGTCACTACAATGTCTTCTCCTAATGCGGTTTCTTTGGCGGGGACAATGACATACGCCTCCCTCCCCTTCTCGAAATGGGCATTTCTATCAATGATGCCATCAAGGAAGAGTTCTGCCAAAGTATCAACCAGTCCAGAACCACAAATCCCGCGGGCCGGTTGATTGTCCAAGGTTGTGTACTCGACATGACCCGTCGCCTTATCTATAGAAACGTGATCCACGGCTCCAGGTTCCGCACGCATACCGAAGGCCGTAACGCCGCCTTCTAGAGCCGGCCCTGCTGCACCTGCGCATGCGACAAGCCAGTCTTCATTTCCCATCACAATCTCTCCATTGGTGCCAATGTCGACGAATAATGAGACGTCGGCCTGTTTGTGCATTCCACTCACCAGGATTCCCCCGATGACGTCACCACCAAGGTAACTTCCTATACTAGGCAGGCAATAGACTGGCGCGAGCGGATTGATGTCAAGGCCTATTTCGCCTGCAGGAATTAGCCCAGGATTGTACACACTAGGGGTATAGGGATCGCGGCAAATAGACGCGGGGTTCAAGCCCAGCAAAAGGTGGATCATGGTTGTATTGGCCCCTATTGCCACAGCTGTAATTTTGTGAGTCTCTCCTGGTTGTGAACAAAGGACCTTAATCAAACCATTTAGAGTGTCTACAACCGCCTTTTGCAAACGGTCTAGACCGCCTGGTTCAAGAGCATGACGAATTCTCGTTAATATGTCCTCTCCCATGATAATTTGAGCGTTATAGTCTGCCGCGTGGTTCATAACTTTACCGTCACACAAATCAATCAGGTATACCACGACTGTAGTCGTGCCGATGTCAATGGCCAACCCGAATTGTTCCTTGGTCGTATCGCCAGGTTCTAGATCAATTAATTTCCAGCCCATTCCGGTCTCCGCTAAGGTGGCGGTGACCTTCCAATCGGCACCACGACAAAGGCTAGGTAGCTTGCGCATCAGTGACAGGGGCACTGTGACATTGTCATAACTACGTTGGAGCATTTGGCGCACTTGATCAACATCTGCCCGATTATCTCTTGGACTAGGTGGCGTGAGGGACAGAAACACTTTTCGGGTGAGGGGTTCAAGAGTGGTGAGGGTTGTCTGAACCTGTGTTGATAAGATGACTGGTTTCACTGGAGAATTTGCCATATTAGTACCTTCTTTCTCTCAATATTTCTTGCCTTTCTTTGGTCATATGCAAGGAACATGATCATCAAATTATGATTTCAAGGAGACTATATTAGCACTATAATACCCGATAAGAATGGCAACGGGCACCATCACTAGACCTTCCAACCAGGCTTGAGTCCTAACCACGACCACTAATCCCAGAAGTATCTGCCCCGGCAAAGCCATCATAAAGATAGATTTCCTCGCTGCTGGCACCTTTGTTTCCGAAAGCCAAGGAAATAAACAAACAAAGGGATTGTTCATTGCGGCCCTCCATAACAACCCAATGAACGCAGTGATTACGAGTGAAAAAGCGACCCAAAGAAGCCACCCATAGGCGGAGGGAAAGATTATAATGGCCACAAAGCCCATCCCCAACATCCTGAAGTAAGCTGTGACGTCTTTCCCATTTCGCGACTCAGCTTTGAGAAACATCTCCACCAAGCCGTTCACGGGGGTGCGCTTCTTAAAGAGCAGGTTTGAGCTTCTGAAGAATAATGGGCGTTTCCAGGTGAACATAGGCTTTTTCTCATAAGTTCCCATCTTCTGTAGAAGAAGTTTGATGAGCCGTAACCTCGCATTTTTTTCTCTAACAACATCTAGGAAAAAAGTTCCCCGCAAGGTGACCCGTCTGAATAAAAGACCAACTAATACACCAGAAAGCACGATCAGTGACAAATAAAACAAGGTTGAATCACTTATAAGGTAATAAACGCTTTGCCTCCAATAAACACCCGCCATGACCATCAGGACTGTTCTAACGAGGTATTGAATCCAGCTCATATATCGCAACTCAACAAATTGCTTGGCAAGACCCATGCAAGTCTTAAAACCGATCGTGAACAAGGTCATCCAAACAATTTCCCGAGGTGAAACCCCGTAGTGCACCAAAAATGGTGCCAAAATGAGAAAAAAGAGGGAGCTAATGATCATGTTAAAACCTATGGTATACCCTAAACTAAGCTTTATTAGCTGTCGAATCCATGCTTTTTTCTGCAATAGAAAAAGCTGGTCTGCTTCTTCCAAAAAGATGCGCGTTGTACCCAACCAAGTGAACAAAAAAACAATTCCCAAGAATGCATTGAGATTCGCATAAATTAGCCAACTGGGCATTTCCCGCCACCAACCAAGATACTCGTAGATAAAAAGACCTAGACCAGGAATCACGATATATAACGCCACGACCCAATCAACGACCGTCCTCCACGCCTCATATTGGTATTTCCAGTCTGAAGCGAGCCGCTGCCAGAAGAGTTTCGGCACGGTCATCATGAAGTACTCTCCACCAGTTGATCAAAACAGTCAAATAGAGAACCATCAGGTAACTGACATTGCTCCCTGATTTCCAACAGGGTACCGTGGGTTAGGACCGTGCCAGCGTTCATCAAGACAAACGAACTACATATCTTTTCCGCAGTATCCAGGATGTGAGTACACATTAACACGCCGGCCCCTTGAGCTCTCGCTTGGCCCAAAAGCGCAAGGAAATCTTTAGTACCCCTGGGGTCCAGACCCATAAAGGGTTCGTCCACCACATAAACCGCTGGTTCCAGCAGAAAACCCAAGATCAGCATGACCTTTTGTTGCATACCCTTCGAAAAAGTACCTGGCAAGTGGTGCTTTACCTCTGCTAAACGAAAAAGCTCAAGAAGTTCCTCAGCTTTAGGTACAAAGACGTCCCGATCCATGTCATAGGCAGCAGCAGCTAGCTCTAAATGTTCCCAAAGTGTCAACCCTTCATAGAGTACGGGTTGTTCTGGAATATATGCATAATTTTTATTGTTCCCTGCGATTTCGACCTTGCCCACCATAACCGGCAGCAACCCCAAGATCCCCTTGATTGTGGTACTTTTCCCAGCTCCATTAGGACCAATTAGTCCCACAAGTTCACCGGATTTCACAGACAAAGTCACCTTTTTTATGACATCTGACTTTTTGGCAGAATACCCCGCATGGTCAATGGTTACGTTCAGTAATTCCACAATCGATCTCCTTTTAGGCATCGCGAATTTTCCCCTATTCCAGATCACGCTTTAAAAAATTTAAATTTGAGTACAAAAAAAGCTACCTTAAAAAGGATAGCTCAAATATAATCGTTAAATGCATCATACTCTACCATCCTCCAGTATTGATCATTAAACTCTATACCCGTTTTTTTCGAGACACATACTTGCCTTACATGAGTTTGACAACATCTTACAAACTACTCTACATTACCTATTTTAACTAATTATTTGGTAATTGTCTATAACGAAATGGACGAACCATGTCAGTCCTGACACTTGCTTTGCAACTCCTCTAAAACTGCCACAACTTCCATGGATGCGCGACCCATCTTCTCTAGAATTTGCTCAGCTTTGAAGATGTCACCCTGCTCGTACGCTACGGCTGCCTCTCGGGCCAACTCGTGCACCATTTTGTGTGGAGATTCAAGTTTGCTAAATACAGCGAGCGCTCGACATTTTTCGGAATCATGACCTTCAACCCATTGACCTAAGCGGCATTCGTGATGGTTTCCTACATCACTCGATTTTATATGTTCAAACCCTAAAATCATGTTGTAGATCCGCCATGTCCAGAGAGAATGATCCGTCTTGTACAATTCTAAGGCTTGATAGGTTCCTAACTCAGGCACTCGTGCTACTTGGTCTGTTCTTATTTTCTGTAACATCTTGCTGATATCGTAAATTCCTTGCCCTGTCACCATGGCGACTTGCTCAATGTCTTCCGCCGCCATCGCAATGGTGGTGACGCTGCTTGCCGCGTCTTGTACTGCAGCACTTTGTTCTTCACTACCTGCGGCAATGTCTTGTATATCTTCCGTGATCGCCCCAAAATTATTGATAATCCCCTGCAAGGATTGTGCCGCCTCCTGCATGATACTTTTACCTTTTTGCATTGTAATAGAGAGTGCAGAAATATTATCTGTTGTATCCTGAGAATTCTCGCTCAAGCCAACAATCTTTTGGCGAATGTCCGTCACTGATCCCTTAGTATGTTCCGCTAGCTTGCGTACTTCGTCGGCGACGACCGCGAAACCTCGACCCTGCTCCCCTGCACGCGCCGCTTCAATGGCGGCATTGAGCGCGAGAAGGTTTGTTTGGTCGGCAACACCTGCAATCACGCCGACAATTTGCTCAATCTCTTTCATTGAATCAAGCACTGCTTTAACCTGATCACTGACCTTAGAGAATTCATCAAAAGAATACTCGACAAACTCAATCGCCTGTTGGATTTTCTCGCCCCCTGAAATCGCTGTAGACGCCGCTTGTTCCACAAACGTCGCGGAGTTAGCCGCAGAATTGGCCACTTGATTCGTTGCCGCACCAAGTTGTTCAGACTGAGCCGCCATGTTGCCCAGTTGATTAGACTGCTCACCAAGTTTCACGAGCATCTTACGAATGGAAGTCATGCTGGCCAAATTTTGTACTGTCTTGTCTAATTCCGTTAAGTTACTGGAAGCCGAAGCCTGTCGTTCATCTATAACGCGATTCATAATTTCTATGACAGGAAAAATACGACTCGTTGTTGGAATGTCAACTTCTATACGCTTTGAAAAATCACAATGCGTTAAACATTGATAGAGCTTATTGCAATCCAATTCAAATTGATCCTCTACTTTTTTGGAACTTCCCCTTGTAAAAAAAGCCATTTCAACACTTCCTTTTTTTTATCATCGATATAATTCCGTCAATATGCCTTCCGACTTTATAAACGATATAATATAATTTAATTTAATTTATTTTAATTTAATTTAATATTTTTTATTATTTCGCTATAATATTCTAAAATCCTGCCTTTTATATGGTTGCTTGATAGTTTATTTTAAGACGTAGCGCTTATCTTCAAACTGCATTGAACACCAAATAAGGCTGGAACAATTTGTTTCCAACCTTTTATCTCTATCGTTATTCGAATCCTGGAAAGTATCATAAATAGAGCATTGCTTTGCCTATTTAATTTATAAATACAGTGCAGATAGATCCACCTTGGGTACGAGCCCTTCTTTTGCAGCCCTACTTAACAAGGCTTCTACCGCTTTGTAACCTGACTGTCCTATATTTTCCGTGAACTCGTTCACATAAAGTTTAATGTGAGCTTGGGTTACTTCAGGGGACAACTCTTGGCTATGCTGTAGCACATAGTCCTTCGATTCCTCGGGGTGTGCCCAAGCGTATTGAACCGAGGCCCGAATCCAGCCGGTAATTGCCGATAGATCTAGGGACCGACGAGCGATAATCGCTCCAAGGGGGATTGGAAGGTTGGTGTCTTTCTCCCACCAGTTTCCTAGGTCAGTCAAGAGAGTCAGGCCATAGGAAGGATAGGTAAAGCGTGCCTCGTGGATCACAAGCCCCGCATCCACCAAACCGTCACGTACCGCGGGCATAATTTGATCGAACGGCAGCACGATAATCTCTCCCACTCCACCGGGCACATGTTGGGCTGCCCATAAGCGAAACAGCAAATAAGCGGTTGATCGTTCACTTGGAACCGCCACCCGTTTGCCTGATAATCTTTCTAGATCATTGCTACTTGCACTATCGGAAGTTAGCACCAATGGCCCGCAGCCTTTACCCAACGCACCGCCACAGGGCAGGAGGGCATACTCAGACAGGACCCACGGTAGTGCAGCGTAAGATATCTTGACGACATCCGGTCCGTGGGATCCGGCTGCCAAAGTATTAGTAATATCAATATCAGCGTAAGTCACATCAAGTTGCGGCGCACCAGGTATTAAGCCATGTACCCAGGCGTGAAAAACAAACGTGTCATTGGGACAAGGAGAGATTGCGATTTTCATAGTATTAATACCTCCGTTAGTACTGCACTAGCAGCTTCCAGAACGTCAAGAGCCTCTTTGATTCGCCATTTAGATCGATCACGTGGACCGACCATGTTGGAGATTGCTCTGATCTCAAGAACCGGTACGCCTCTATCAAGGGCCGCGCATCCTACGCCATACCCTTCCATCGCTTCGGCCGTGGCACCTGGTATTCGCGACGCTAGGTCTAAGCCTCTTCCAGTCGTACCGGTAACCGTTGAGACCGTGAGTATCGGTCCAGTACGAACAGGTAGATGAGCGCCTCGCAGCGCCGTGGCAACGCGGTTCACTAAATTAGCATCAATTTGGAGTTGGGTGCAGCCCGCACCAAAGCCCAACTCATCAACACTACGGAACCCCTGGGCGGTCTGCGCTCCCAAGTCTGCTACGATGATCTCGTTGGCCACCACAAGTGAACCTACCTCAGCTTTACCGGGGAAACCCCCACCGATTCCAGCGCTAATAACCAAAGCGTACTCTGCCGTGCCCAACGCGCTAGCTGTGTTCACTGCGGCAACGACCGAGCCGACACCCGCCACCAAGACATCAAACCTTGAATCACCATGCAGGCCACGTAATACTGCATCCCGCTCGGCCAAGACAGCCGTCATCACGAGAAAACGCTTTTTAGATTTCAGTTTATTAGGAATGAAATGATCCAATTTAAGATAGTCTCCCTCTAAATTAGTTTCACCGCTACTTATATTAGTATAACTGATTCTTTCTCTAATGTAGATAAATTTTACCCACTCACTGTAGGATGTCCTTAAACAACGCCTATATGACCGTCAGTGAAGAAGACAGTTTTTATATTGTTGGGAAACTCAAGAAAATCATCATCGACGCTTAGCTCATTAGAGATCTCAACACAATTCAGATCGATCAATGTTTCTCTATCTCTCCCTTCCAGACCCAGGCTGCTAAAAGCATAATGGAAAAATCTCTAAATACGTGGTATAAGCTGATTTTTTCCGGTCCACTAAACCCAAAACACCCACACCCGTAAGGTAGAATATTGCTATAACTAAGGATTATTTGCACAAGGAAACCTAAGGAAAGTAGAAATAAAAACCTACTGGAATACTTTGCGTGCCAATTCAAAACTAGAGAGAGACTAGCTAATATTTCCACCCAAGGAAACACAATGGCAATCGATACTGCCAATAATTCCGGGAAAAACGGATAATATGCCAAAATAGTGACTTTAAAAAGGTACAGGTTGAAAATCTTCGAACCTCCAGCAACTAAGTAAATGCCGGCAAGTAATAATTTAAAGATCAACTTGTACCCCTGTTTCATTGAAGAATTTCTTATACTCATCAACGGTTTTAAACCCTCCAGTAATACCCTTTATCAGTACTTGATTATTATAGACATAAATAGACGGTGTTCCCGGTATTTGGAGGTCTTTGCGTAGATAATCAAATTTCTGGAGATCTACTTTTACAATAGTTTGAATCATTAATTCTTTCACTGCTTGAAGCAACTTAGGTTCGGATTTAATACACTCTTCACAGGTCGGCGAATAGAAGTAGACATAAAATTTTTCACCCTCCTCTATTCTTTGTTGTAACTGATTGGGTGTAATATCTGGTATCTGTACTGTTTTGAATATCCGTGACTGCCATAAATATAGTCCACTGGATAGACAAATCCCTACAATTAATATCAAGAAAAATACTTTCTTCATCTGTACAATGACCCACTTCCCGAAGGATTTAGAATGATTGAGAGGGAAAGTTACGAGCCAGCATGCTGATAGAAACCGTATCACCCAATGGGTGATACGGTTTCTAACTCACTCTCCGAGATAGGCCTTAATGATTCTCTCATCTTGACTAAGTGTAGCACTATCGCCTTCCATGACTAACTTGCCTGTTTCCAAGACATATCCATAATTGGCTAATTTTAAGGCAATTTTCGCATTTTGTTCCACAAGTAGAATTGTCGTTCCTTCATTATTCAACTGCTTTATAATTGTCATAATATCTTGGACTACCAGTGGCGCCAAACCCATAGAAGGCTCATCCAATAAGAGCAATTTCGGTTCTGTCATCATGGCTCGTCCGATTGCCAGCATTTGCTGCTCTCCACCCGACAAAGTCCCGCCACTCTGGCGCTGACGTTCTTTAAGCCGCGGGAAAACTTCAAAGACGTGCTCTATTCCTTTTCGGCGCTGAGCTTCATCCTTTAAGGTGAAACCACCTAACTCTAGGTTCTCCTTTACGGATAAGTCCTTAAAAATCCGCCGCCCCTCTGGTACATGGATCAAGCCCATACCGACAATGTTATGGGCTTTCTCTCTATTGATTTCCTTACCATAAAACTCTATGTTTCCAGAGGATGACTGGAGTAAACCGGAGATTGTCTTTAATGCCGTGGTCTTTCCAGCGCCATTTGAGCCAAGCAAAGCAACAATGTCTCCTTGGGGCACTTCGAGAGTCAACCCTTTGAGGGCATGAATCTTACCGTAATAAGTCTCTAAGTTGCGCAGGACAAGAGCCATATTTCTCATGACTCATCCTCCTTTCCCAGGTAGGCCTCAATGACCTTCGGATTATTCTTAACTTCTGTAGCTGTCCCTTCGGCTATCCTCTGCCCGTGGTCAATGACTACTATCTTTTCCGAGACCTTCATCACGAGACCCATATCATGTTCAATCAACAGGACCGTAATTCCTAAGTCTTTCTGAATCCGGCGGATTAAGTCTATTAATTGATCTTTCTCATCTTGGTTAAGCCCGGCCGCGGGTTCATCCAGTAAGAGGAGCTTTGGCTGAGTAGCTAACGCTCTAGCCCACTCAACCCGTCGTTGATCCCCATAGGCCAAATTGCGAGCTAAACGATCTTGTTTATCTAAAATACCGACGAAATCCAGACACTCTTCGCTGACCTCCCTAATCCGCTTCTCTTCATGAATCTGGCTGGGCAGCCGCAAGATGGCCCCAAACACTCCTGCTGAAGTGCGACTATGCATACCTGACATGACATTTTCCAAGACTGTCATATCTTTGAAGAGACGCAAGTTTTGAAACGTTCGAGCCATACCCATCTTGGTGATTTTGTACGGCTTTTGCCTAAAAATACTTTTCCCTTTGAAAAGGAGTTCTCCTTCGCTCCCCTTATAAAAACCCGTCAGGCAATTAAAAGCTGACGTCTTTCCTGCACCATTTGGCCCGATAAGACTCATAATCGAATTTTCTTCTACTTTGAAGCTAAGATCATCCACGGCCGTTAACCCACCAAAACGCAGGGTTAGCTTTTTCACATCTAAGATAGACATTCTACCTCATCCTTTTTTTTCAAAATAAATCACTTCACCCTTTTCTCTCAGGCCAAAGCCCTTGAGGACGGAAAACCATGATAATAACCAGCAAAATGCCAAAAAACAGCATCCGCGTCTGACCGATTTCACGGAAAATTTCTGGGAATAAAATTAAGAAGGCCGCACCCAGGATTACGCCAGGAATCTTGCCCATCCCACCAAGGATCACCGCTAACAGAATCATCGCAGACTGTGTAAAGGCAAAGCTCTCCGGCGAAACAGCTGTCATTCTGACAGCAAAGAAAGCTCCAGCTACCCCTCCGTAAGCTGCACCGATCATATAAGCATAGAGCTTCGTCATGACAGGATCGATTCCCATTGCTTCAGCAGCGTCTTCATCCTCACGGATATATTGCCAAGCTCGTCCCAACCGAGAATTATGAAGCCTCACAGCAATAATGACTGCCAAGATAGCTAACACGAAAAAAATGTAGTAGAAATCGGTAACCTGATTAAGTGTATGTCCAAAAATACTCGGTCTCGGAATACCCACCAAGCCGCTCGCTCCGCCAGTAATTTCCATGTTACGGGCCGAAATCCGAGTAATTTCTCCAAAACCTAAAGTTACAATGGCTAAATAATCGCTCCGCAACCTTAACGTTGGACCTCCAATGATGACCCCAGCGATGACAGAAAAAGCCAAGGCAATGGGTATAGTTAACCAGAAATCCACACCAAGTTTCATAAATATTCCCGTAGTATAAGCTCCTACGGCAAAAAAAGCAGCATAACCGAGATCCACCAACCCGGCATATCCAACCACAATATTCAATCCTAAAGCCAAAATCACATAAAACAAGACATTAGCCGCGATTTCTTGTACATAGTTATTGGCAAACAGAGGGAGAAGAAAGACAAAAATAATAAGTATCGCAAGGGCAGCTCCCTGAGCTATTCTGCTGCCCAACCTTTCTCTTAAACGATTTACGAAGCCGACAGAATTACCCATTCTCTACATCCTCTCAATTTCGCTTTTACCGAGAATCCCGGTAGGTTTAAAAACCAGTAAAAGAATCAATATCCCGAAGGAAAAGACGTCTTTCCAAGCAGAACCAATGAAGGGAATTTGAGTGCCAGCAGTTTCCAACAAGCCCAAGACGAGACCACCAATCATCGCTCCTGGAATACTGCCAATGCCACCGATGACCGCAGCCGTAAAGGCCTTTAAGCCAATGACAAAACCCATGTAGAAGTGAATACTGCCATAATACACTCCGGCCATGACGCCAGCCGCTGCGGCCAAGGCCGAACCGACAAAGAAGGTTAATCCTATCGTCTTGTCCACATTAATCCCCATCAAACGGCAAGCGTCTTGATCAAGGGCAATCGCTCGCATGGCTTTGCCGTACAAAGTTCGACTAATAAACCAATACAAAGTAAGCATAAGGCACGCTGTAGCAATAACCATGACTATCTGCGTATAGGTAATATTCACGAGTCCTATGCTAATTCCCTCATAACCTAAGCTGGTATGAACCGTTTCATACTCTCCATTTGTCATGACCATAACACCGTTAAATAATGTAAAAGAAACTCCTACCGTCGTGATCAACAACGACATCCGTGGGGCTTGCTTGCTAATAAGCGGTTGATAGGCAACCTTATATATCAGCATTCCCAAAATTCCAGTCAGAAACATGCTCACTAATAAAGCCACAGCAATTCCTAACCAACCAATACCTAACACGCTCCCTAACATACCTAGAGTCCCAAACCCTATGAAAGCACCCACCATGTAGATGTCACCATGGGCAAAGTTTAGGAGTTTAATAATGCCGTAAACCATGGAATAACCGAGAGCGATCAAGCTGTAGAATGCGCCAAGAATTAACCCATTCACTATTTGCTGGATCACGATATAAATCATTCTTCCACCCCTTCATATAGCCGCGATTCTTAACCTCGATTCTCAGAACTTGAAATAAGGAACGGGTGACTAGGGAAAATCCCTAGCCTACCCCAACGAGAAACTGAGATTTATTTTTGCAAAACGAATTTGCCATTCTCAATTTTCAAGACAATGAAGTTACTTTCTTGCAAGGTCTTGTCCTCAGCAAAGTTAATTGTGCCTGCTAAGCCGGGGAAATCTTTTGTTTCACTTAGCGCCTTAATCGTCGCCGTTCCGTCAGTACTTTTTGCACGAGTCAGAGCATCAGCCATCAGTTTCATACCATCATATGCGAGTGGCGCATATGATCCGGGACTTTGATTGTACTTAGCCTCATAAGCCTCTGTAAACTTTTGAGCCGCCGGCAAATATTCAGCAACCGGTGGCGATAACACATAAGTACCCTCCCCAGCTTTACCGGACATCTCAATGAGTTTCAGGTCACTACTTCCGTCTCCAACGACGAAATCACCTTTGTATCCACCCTGACGCAACTGTTTAATCAAAAGCGCGCCATCGGCATAATAAGCAGTCCAGAAAACCAAGTCGGCATTTTTAGACTTTAAATTAGTGACCAAGGAAGAAAAATCTTGCTCCCCTTTGTTCGTGACATCATAAGAAACCACAGTATTCCCAGCGGCCTCCCAAGATTTTTGGGCTTGCTTAGCCAAATCGGAGGAATAGGCATCTCCTTGTTCCACAATCGCTACCTTCTTAGCGTTCAACTTTTTAAAGAGTTCAACAGCCTTCTGCGTTTGATGCACAGCGGTACCGTTAATTAGAAAGGTATTTCCGGGATTTTGAGCTGTTATTTTAGATGAGTTAGCAGCAGTAATGACAAAAGGTATGTTCTTTTCATTATAAATATTAAGTGTCGGTATGGTTGCGCCTGAACAATAACCGCCGACCATCGCCACAACCCCTTCAGAAATGAGTTTATTGGCAGCTGCTGTCGCTTGTTGTGGATCACAAGCATCATCTCCGGTGACTGTGGATACCATTTCGCCATTGATTCCGCCGTCGGCATTAATTTCATCCACAGCCAATTTGATAGCATTCTCCATATCTTTACCGTAAGTCGCCTCCGCAAGAGTCATGGGCAATGGTAAACCAATTTTAATTCCTCCATCTGCGCTTGGAGTAGTCGGCTCTGTACCACATCCAGTAACAGCCAACGCTATTGTTAGAATCGACACTGAGACAATCCTAAGAAACTTTTTGTGCATTTTTTACTCCTCCTCCTTCTTTTTAATATGTAAGTATGTACAGGTTCCCGGATTTAATTTCTTACTTACCACGCCTCACCTCCGGTTTCCAGATCCAGCTCACTGGGTTGATAAAGCACCATTTTAGTGAACCAAATAAAGAATATTAATTGATTAGATATCTTTTGATATTATCTAATCTTTTACATCGTATTACATAATTTTCCTACTGTCTACAATTATATTGGTAATTATTTGTAATTTACCACAATTGTTTCTTTATTCTGAATTAATCCTCACTTTCTGATAGCCTATCTCCTTTCTTCAGAGAAACAAAATCATACTTCATTGCTACATTTATTACATTAAGTACCCTTAACTATAATTAGTGACCGCCCCGCGGGAAGGATTATGCCGAGCATTGGTGGCTCTTTCTATGAATACAACACAACGACATGGTGTAACATTGGATAAACCCTAGAATTCCTGATATTACAGGCTTCTAGAGTTTATATAAGAATTGAAATAATTTATCAAATCGGTGCGGGGTAAGGCTCCGTTAGGGTAAATTCTACAAATCACTATGCCCTTTAGTAATACCGCAAACGGTACTGAACATACCAAATAAATACCAGTGATTGGAAATACAATCCAGTTAATATACCATAAGCCAAAACTAAATGTTTCCAAAATATATGAAGAGGAAAACAGCCATAGCAATCATCACCTGTAATACAACGACTCCGTAGTTCAATAATAGATTACAAATCATACCTATTATACTCACCCTTCTGTGAACCTATCACTCAAGCCTTGCAATACCTAGTCTTATAAGTTATATTTAACTCTGATTGACTCGCTGCGCATACTTATCATGGTTCTGAAAAGACTCCATAATGGGCATAATGCCTATTATAGAGTCAACTTTATAATAGGAGGTAACATCCACTTGACTAACCAAAGCAAACTACAAATAATCCCCCTCGGTGGACTAGGGGAAATTGGAAAGAATACAACCGCCATCCGCTATAATAACCAAATCCTGTTAATTGATGCGGGTCTGGCGTTTCCTGACGATGAAATGTTGGGGGTCGACCTCGTGATCCCCGATTATACTTATCTCATTGAAAACAAAGACCTCATCCTGGGAATCCTGATCACCCATGGTCACGAAGATCATATTGGGGGGCTACCCTACCTACTACGACATCTAAACGTTCCAATTTACGGAACTCGCTTAGCCATCGGTTTAATTCAATATAAACTCGCTGAAGCCAAATTGGGAAAAGTAACGACCAACGTAATCCAGCCCGGTGAGTCTATAAAACTGGGTTCATTCAGTGTAGACTTTATTAATGGGAGCCACAGCATACCTGGCGCTGTTGGTTTAGCTATTCATTCCCCCCTAGGAACCATCGTGCACACAGGGGATTTTAAACTGGATCATACCCCCGTGAGCGGAGGAGTTCTTGACTTACACAAATTCTCAGAACTTGGGGACAATGGTGTGCTTTGTCTTTTATCTGATAGTACGAATGTCGAGCGCCCAGGATTTACAAAATCCGAGCAGTTTGTTGGGGAGAATATTGACAAAGCCTTTGCGGAGGCTGAGGGACGCGTTATTTTCGCTAGTTTTGCTTCCAATGTCAACCGGCTTCAACAAGCCATCTCCGCTGCCTTCAAATACCATCGCAAGGTGGCTACCGTCGGTCGAAGCATGGTAAACGTGGTTAGCATAGCTTCTGACCTTGGGTATCTCGATATCCCGGAAGACACGCTCATTGATGTTGACGAGGCCATGCGCTTAAACGCAAATGAGGTATGTATCCTCACAACGGGTAGCCAAGGCGAGCCAATGGCTGCACTGACCCGCATGGCGAACCACAGTCATCGTCAGATCTCCATCTATCCAGGGGATACTGTGATTCTTTCTGCTTCGCCCATCCCTGGAAATGAAAAAGCAGTCTCTCGTAACATTGATCAGCTCTTTAAGTTAGGGGCCAAGGTCATCTATGAGGCGATCTCCGGGATGCACGTTTCCGGTCATGCCAGCCAAGAAGAGCTTAAATTAATGCTTAGTATGGTAAAACCTAAGTACTTCATTCCCGTCCACGGGGAATACCGCATGCTTGTGAAACATGCTGAACTAGCTGAGCAAGTAGGTATTCCTAGGGAAAACATTTTTGTCGCTGAGATTGGCAGTGTTATTGAGTTTACAAGTGATGGGGCGAAATTCGTCGAGAACGTTACCTCAGGGCGAGTTTTTATCGACGGCTTAGGCGTCGGCGATATTGGAAGTAGCGTTATGAAAGATCGAACACTCCTATCTCAAGATGGAATTCTTATCATCATTTTAGCCCTTAATACCGAAACGAACGCTGTATTATCAGGTCCAGATATTGTCACTCGGGGATTCGTCTATGTACGAGAGTCTAACCTAATGCTTGGTGAGGTAAAAGCGATTACTCGACAAACCATAGCGCGCAGTCTCCAGAACGGTATCCATGAAACTGCTACCTTACAAAATCGCGTTAGGGATGCCGTGAGCAAACATCTTTATGATAAAACCAAGAGACGTCCTATGATTATTCCGATTTTTCAAGAAGTATAAGAGTTAGAGTCCCACAATCACTGATTCCTATTGCAAATTCACTAAGGTTATCTAATCATGAGAGCTAGAGCCAGGAAAAGGCCTAAGAGAGAATAATTTCTCTCCTAGGCCTTTTCTTGTGATATAATTTCTATTAACATCAGTCATCTTAGATACTCCTGCAAGTCATTTCCGATGACCTTTAGGGCAGACTTTGATCTTAACCAAAAACACCGGTATTGGCGCCCTACTTTGTTAAAGAGCTACTGCAAATAATATTGTAATGTCTAAAATCCATTATCCCTGTCATCCATGATTCTGAAATGATCTTCTCAATTTTCTTCTCGGAATCATCCCGCAGTGGGCAAGTTATTTTGATAACGAATACTTCTTCTGAGGGGTTACCTCCTAATTCCCGCATCATCAGTGTGGCGACGTCAGTCGCCAAATAGTTTAATTCCTCTTGGCTAAATGGCACATCAGATCTTATCTCCAAAGTTGCATTAAAAGATCGTTTGATCCTACCTTCTTGAAGAATTGTGCCGGCACTTGTGGTCAGAGTCGCTATAGATCGTCTAGCTCGAACCCTATTATTATAGAGTTCAAACTTGAAATTACGCGCCGCCTTAGGTACATTCACTGGTACAATATTTATAAACGTACCCCTAGTAGACATTACCCCGTAAGTAGGCGATTTTTCTCTCATGGTTAACCCTCCTTCACAAACATCAAGTGACATGTTACATGCAAAATTTCAAAAGTAAATTGCCCGTAATTAATTGATGCAATGGTCAATTTGGTTATACTACCTTTATAGGGGCGGCGCTCCCAGGAATGAGGTAAAACGGTATGGAAGATGTTTTGGAAAACGCGAATGAATCCTTAGATTTACTTTTAGAATTTGAAAAGAAGTATTGCAACTCGTCAAAGCTCGTTAACTCTCAAATGATGTATTGGCATTACAAGGTTATGGGGAATAAATCTTGGAAAAAAGTAGTCCCCGAAATTGATCATTGGGTGTATCACTATGAACGATTTTTGAGTTGCGATGGAGATCTGTACAAGTTAAAACAAGCAGATACTTTTTTTGGACGGTACTTTTAGCGAAGAACAGACCGCCATGGTTAAAGCGATCTCACTTCGGGCGTGGGCCGAGAGCCTGTGAAATTTGTCACCGACCTTAGTAATAAATACGCAGCTGATTGCTCTGCCTCATCGCAGAGTTCAGTGTTGGGGACTGCTTTGTCTCTTTCTAAATCATTGGTTAAAGTAGCATTAAACTTACTCTGTGGGCTAAAAATATACTCTGCTTCTGTGTTAGGGACAAGCATAGTATCTTCTAACATTAAGCGTTTATCTGTTTCACTCAATGAAACGCTTCCACCAGCTTTGTTTACGAGCCTAATAAACTTCTTCAAATCATGGAGAGATGTGAAATCACTAGTAACCACATACTTGTCTTCCATTGTCCATCCCCTCAATTCTATCCATTTTTATACCTATAACACCGTCTAGAAAGCATGTTTTATTTCATCCAAATATTAAGACTATCCTTGTTGTCAATGATCTTTTCAGCGATCTTTGTTCCTATATAATGAAAATATTGTTCACGATCATTGCCAGTGAATTTAGGCTGTATTTCTGTGAGCTTATCGCTAACAAGCACTCTCCGAAGTAAGGGAATCATGTTGGTTTGGTTGACATCGAAATTATTAATGGCTCTTTTAAATTCATCTTCTAAAATAGAAGTGCCCCAGTACTTAGGCCCCTTTTGTGGTATGATATCTAACACTCGTCTCATGAATTCATAGGGAAATGCGCCAAAAGAAATCAACAGCTTTGGATGGTGTTCAAGCAGTAAGCCTCTTAAAATCTCTATTTCTGCGGCTACATCGTATCCCCACCAATTCAGAGTATTAGGAACTATTCCACAATCTCCCACAACACTCCTAATGTAGATATTAGAAGTGTCTATTCTTGAATGTATTGCTCTATAAACTCTGTCTTGTATCTCATCTAAGACATGTTTCCAGATGTCAGTGACAACCACCGGGTACTTCGGATTAATTAGTAGCCAAATTGGATAGGCTCTATCTCCTGAATCTCGATCTAATAGAGGTATATACTTATCACGTGTGAAGCCAGACATCGAACCCACCTACCCTTCTTAGTTTTTGGTGACTCTCACACAATCGCAATTCTTATGGCAAGAGCTCATGTTATATACCGGTTTCTGCTGATACGCCTGGATCGTAGATCCAGAGGTATCAGCAGAAACTCTATTACTTAAGGAGGGCGGGCATTCCAATGATAGGCCAGTAGGTATAGGTCATGACTACCAATAGGCCCATGATAACTGCACTGGCAGGGATACCACTTACGAAGAATTCACCGGTTGTAAACTGCTTAGATTCATAGGCAATTGCGTTGGGTGCTGCGCCAATCAATAGTAAGAAAGGCATACCCGCCATTGCTGTGGCACCGTACAAGACTAGCTCAGGGTTAACCCCGAGATACTGTGCCATAACGAGGGCAACTGGTAGGGTAATTGCTATGGCTGCTACATTCATAATGAAGTTTGTCATAAGCAACACTAGGAAGCAAACTGCGAGTAAGAATACCAACCAGTGTGCACCAACTATCAATGATAACCACTTGATAGCAATCCACTGAGCGGCACCAGTTTCCCATAAGCAGAAGCCAATACTCATGGCCCCCGAAAATAGTAGGACGATATTCCAAGGAATTTTCTTTTCTAAATCATCCACTGTCAAGACATTAGACAGGAAGAAGAGTATTCCCGCCAGCAGCAACGGAACGGATCGATCCATGCCCTTTAAAGCAGGAATAATGGATTGCAACACAAGCAGGGCAAGAGCACAGGCAACAACAGCGCTTACAAATATTTCCTTGCTGTTAATACGGCCAAGTTTGGCATACTCTGATCTAGCCTTATTGCGCAAACCAGGAATCGAAGATTTTTCAGGCTTATATATGAACATGATCAAGATCCATATCAGAAATACGCTAGCCCAACCAAACGGAGCCAAATGAAGGGAAAAGTCGACAAAAGAAACTTCTTTGCCGGTAAACTGAGTATAGAAGCCCACTGCCGCGGGGTTACGAGCACCGCCCAGGAGGGTACAGATACTTCCTGCACCCGCAGTGTAGGCCATTCCAATGAACAAAGCCTTACCAAACTTGGTGGGCTTACCTTCGGAGTTATCATCGCCATTATACAAGGCCAAAATAGTCACTAAAATTGGAAACATAGTCGCTGCAACAGCCGTATGAGCCATGATATGGGTTAATAATGCGGTGATTACAAATACCCCTAATAATATGGTTCTGGTATTTTCACCCACGATAATTAACATTTTATAGGCAATTCTTTTAGTAATTCCAGATTTAGTAAATGCTAGCCCTATAAGTAGGGAGCCTAAGATAAATACGACCGTTGGATCCATAAAATCCCTAAACGCTTCCTTAGCGGGGCGTATTAGAAATAATGCTTGAACAACTCCAATCATTAGACTAGTAACGCCGATGGCAGTTACCTCAAATACCCACCAGATACTGGCTAGGAAGAATAAACCAATAGCCCCTTTTGCTTGTTGACTTAACTCAAAGGATTTACCGGAAGGATCAACCGCCGGGCCAAATTGTGGAGCGTAAAAAAATACCAAAAATATCCCTATGCCAAGGAAAATAAAGAATAATCTTTTTGCCCTAGTCGCTGTCATTTTCACCACATCCCTCTTTCTTTTTTTGTCGTGTGACAATACTTACAACTTAAGATTATCATCGTAAACATCACGCCGTCTATAGAAAATCAATATCCTCATAATAGTTTTAAGCTATTCCAAAGAATGCGTCTAAGGGAATAATTAAGCAAATTTATTATCAAAATTTGTTACTTCAAGTTAAAATCATAGTACTTATTTACCTTTATGAAATAGCCTATTCAAGGTCTTATAACGTTATTGAACCAATGAAAACAGCAATTTGCTCCCAATACATACCTCTGTCTTGGGAGCAAATTTTAATTAAACTAACTCTATGAGCAGCCATTTAATGCCGCGAATATAAAAGTATATTAGTTCTGTATGGAACCAATCGATTTCTTCACAATCCACTACGCCTATGTTTCATTGTTTGTTCAGACGGTAAAAAATCTTCGCGACTACAAAACATAGCCCCGACGAGACTAATTTCTCTTCGGGGCTAATTAATAACTACCAGCTACCACAGCTAATAACCGTATATTTACTTAAGTAAGTTCGTATCTAGCGGAAACCCAGCTCCATTCCCTTGGAGAAGTTTCTCCAGGGTTTCATAGCTCTGAGCACCATAAACTGCTCGACCCTCTACAATGTAACAAGGTACTGTAGAAATGCCTAAACGATGAGCTTCTGCTACATCCTGCAAAACAGCCTGTTCATATTGTCTAGTCAGTAGTGATTTACGGAATTCTTGCTGATCTAAGCCTATCTGCAGAGCTAACTCTGTTAAAACACTCACGTCATTGATGTTCCTTTGCTGTTGAAACTGTGCAGCGAAAACCGCTTCATGATATTCGTTGACCACCCCATGTTCTTCCGCAAACTTAGCGCCTTCCAAAGCCAATCTGGAGTGTTTACTCGTATCATTGAAGATCATGGGCAATCCGTACTTGTTTCCTAACGCCTCAATACCCGCTTTCGCCCTCGCAAGATATTGTGGAGGTTTCTCTGGAAGTTCAATACCCTCGGGCCTAAGTTCAAAGGCTTTCCATTCTAAAGTAAAATTTTCTACCTTGGCCAACTGGTCAAGTGGGATTTTCCCTATGATGCAGAAGGGTCATAAGAAGTCTGAGTACACCGTCATCTTTTTAACCATGTAATTTACAACTCATCATAGTATGGAATCTGTTCACCGGTCGATTTAGCGATTCCACTAAGATAGTCATTACCCATGTTAGATCGTTGATCTACTTTGAAACCTTTAGTTTTTAAGAGCTCAAACGTATTATGATTCGTTGCATATCCAGAGAGATATTTAGCTCCTTGTTCTTTGGCAAACCGACGCAAATTATTAAGTACCTTCTCAAGGAGAGCATCACTCAAGGGATCGAATTCTTCGTTTTTGACTAAGACAATGTCATTAATAAAAACCTCTTCATGATTCAGCTTTGATACAAGGAGCGTCATAATATTTTCTTCGAAGCCTAATGTATCAACCCACATGATCTGTGGTAATTGCACGCCTAATAAATTCGCCAACTCGGGACTCTCACTATTCGGTCCAAAATGCGCCTGTAATAATTCTGTGAGACCACGGTTATGTGCTCTGGCTTGTACCGAAATATTAAAAAGACCAGGATACTTCAGTCTGACTTCATCATCCCTTAAGATCTCTAAGCCTGGATTCCTTCCAATTTCTGCTGTTATCTCGTCAATGGGAAATATACTATTAATCTGTTCCTCCGTTGGATTCCACTCTTCAGAATAGACACGCCGTGGTTTAATAGACATCTTATACCTCACGCCTTTCCAAAATTCACTTTCGTTATTAGGTCAATCATATCGTAGTTTCATCGAAATCTCTAATTAACTCTTTAAATACCTAAAGAGGGGAAGTATACTTCCCCTCTCAGACCTCTTAATAACGAGTATTTATGCCAGAAATTATGGTTAGTTTAAAAAACCGCTCCATATTGGCAATGCTGCGAATACAATGACACATCGCAAAGTCAGACCACCGACCAATACTGCTACATCACTCAGCAATAAGATATTTTGGCTTTTTCCATTACCCCCAGGTCCCTGTTGTGTATTCTCAAGCGTACCTGCATGATTATATGCGTTTTGTTCTTTCATCAACAACGGTTCCGTGCTTTTATGACTAAGAGACTGTTGAATGTAATATAACAACGGTCCCACTAAACCTACTATGACAAACAATGCCCAGAACGGTAAGGCTAAGGACGCTGTCAGTAATCGGTTGGCAGATTGCTTGGCAACCTCTTGGCTGCCAGAATAAACGAGAGCGAAAAACGCAGCGACGAAGATGATTTCTGTGCTAATAAGCCATAAATGGACTTGTGTAATCTTCGCATCATGCACTTGGCGTTTTCCAAAGAAATGTGCCAGTAATGACGTCAATGATAAACCTGTTGAAAGCGCAGAGGCTACGAAAATAACAGGCATGAGATACGAGTTCCAAAAAGGCACTCCCTCTACGACTGCCAAGAGCATTCCTGTATAAGCAGCCGTTCCTAACGCTAGTATTGCGCCAAGGTATGATAGCACCTCTGGAGCAGGTCGCTTCCTCCATACAAAATACGCCTTAATAAATGCTACAAAAATAAAGGCAGTAATAATATATATTCCCCAGGTCATAACCGACGTAGGATTAAGAAACATTCTTATAATTAGCCACGGTTTCTTGAGACCTTGCCCTAAATCCGTAATCAACAACAAGGCTCCAAAAGCTACGATGGGTGCTGAAACATAGTAACCAACTCGATGTAAATTGGTCGTCTTACCTAATAGACCTTTTTCTGCTGCAAACGAAGATAGATATGCACCTGCACCAAGTCCACCTAAAAACAAGTATATGGCAATGAGCCAACCCCAATGTCCCATTATAAATTCCTCCAGTTTATTTCTCCTTAGGTATCGCAATCATGGATGGGTGAGTAATCTCAGGGTTAGGAAGCCCTTTATAATTAAGATCTCCCTTTTTGGATAATTCGCTCATAGCCCCATACGTGAGTGCCTGTGTGGGACAAACCCCTACACATAGAGGCACTGATCCGGAATCCTGCAATTCAAAACAAAAATGGCATTTAGACACAGCACCCGTAATTTTCGAGACATGAGGTGCATGATAGGGACATGCATACAGACAATAGCCACACCCAACACACTTCGTTGGATCCTGAATAACAATGCCGTCACTTTCCCTTTTTGTATAAGCGACAACCGGACACACCTTAGCACAAGCCGGATCAGCACAGTGATTACAGCTCATTGATAAAGCATCGCCGTTTTCATTCTTTAGTAGTTTTCTCCATGGGGTATCATCCTCCCATTTGTAAGTATCTTGACAGATTCTTACACACTGTTCACATTTGATACACTTTGCCTCATCGTAGCTGAAACCCATTTGTTTTTTAGGGTTCGTTGCGATGGCCGCTTCATCAGCCTGCAGACTCTTCATTGGCATTATGCCAATGGCAAATGCTGTTCCGAGCAATACGCCACCTTTTATCAGGGTGCGTCTGGATAAACTTACACGTTTCTTTTGTGACATCTTTTATTACTCCTTTCGCCTCGATCACAGCGGACATGGCCCATGCTAAGTATTGAATGGCTATAGTTTCCGTACATTAATCTAAGATAATTCGGATATGTTTACAAGCGCATGCCTAGTAACGTGCCTCCTTTATATCCCAGTCATAGTATTCGTCGAATTGACCAATAGTATAGCAAAAATGGTAAAAATATTTTACGAGTATTGAAGAAGAGCACGCGATGGGATCTATTCACGCACAAATGGTCTGTACCAAACTGGAAAACCAGTTTGGTACAGACCATTTGGTGCTAACCTTATATAAATACTTGATTTCTAAATAGTTGCAAATATCCTAACCTATAAGGCCGCGTGTTTTTTGGGTTGTTCCACATTAAAAGACGAGAATTTTTTTGTTGCGATACTTTCTGGCTTCGGACCATTTTTAATATAAACAAACCAATAGATACCTGCTACGAAAATTGATCCCCCTACTATATTACCAAGGGTTACAGGAACTAAGTTATTTATGATAAAGTTCCCCCAGTTTAAGTTCGCAAGTGCTGCGGGTGCAAGATGAGATTCAGTCACCCAGCCTGGGTTTGATTTTGCTAAAATTCCCGCTGGAATGTAATACATATTTGCAATACTATGCTCAAAACCAGAGGTGATAAACAACCAAATAGGGAAAAATATAGCGAATATCTTTCCTACCATGTCCTTGGCTCCATAAGCCATCCAAACTGCTAGGCAAACTAACATGTTACACATAATTCCTAAATAAAAAGCGGACATAAAAGACAAGCCGACTTTATAGGACGCTATTTTGATCGTCACCCCACCCAGAACATTTGCCCCACTGTTTAATAGACCAGAATTCACGATCATGTAGGCAATGAATAAGGAACCAATAAAGTTACCACTATAAACAAAAAACCAATTCTTTAGCATATCCCTTAATTTAATCTTCCCATCCAGCACTCCCCCTAATATCATGGTATTGCCGGTGAATAATTCTCCTCCTGCTAAGAGCACAAGCATAAGGCCAGTGCCGAATATTGCCCCTGCTAGAACTTTCCCTAGACCATAGGTTTCTGGGTCTGTAAATAAGTTAAACGCTGCCATATTTGAACCTTCCGCCGCAAAAGCTATAAAAGCACCTGCCAAAATTCCCAATATTAACTGATTGGAGTATTTCATGCCTACTTTTTTAATACCCGCCTGTATCGTAGTATAAGTAATTTCAGAGGGGGTTGAATAATTTTTTTCTTCCAACTTTATCATTCCTTACTTTACAAAAATTTTTTCATATGCGAGACATGGATGAAACGTAAATAATTTATCCTTTCTTAAAGTTCTTAATAATCAGTTTATATTGCTTCTCAGAAAGTGTCGTGTTTATGGACATTATTAAAGTGTTTTGTAAATATTTAAAATGTTATGAAGGTTTAGTTAAGTGCGATAAATACTAAGACACAACAGCAGGACCCAGGCTACGCCTGGGTCCTGCTGTTGTGTCTTAAATATCTAGACTCATATTTTCTTCTTCTAGGTAGTATAGGTGCGAACGAGGTTACGTATCATTACAACGGGCTAAATAACTTAACGGGTCGACCTACTGTCCCGTACTTCTGTTCGGATTTTAATACGCCGCTCTGTTCCAGAAACTCGAGGTAGTGTCTTACGGTTACCCTAGTCAGTTTAACGCCCTCTCCAACTTCCTCGGCAGAAAGGGGACGTCTGTTAGCTTGTAAAAATTGAACTATCTGACCATAAGTGGCTTCATTCAAGCCTTTAGGTAACCCCGCTTCTCCAATATCTCCAGCAGTATTCAAAGGGGATAGTGGCAGTTGATCAGTAGCACCCTCGAAATTGCTTTCCGCTGGTTCATAATCGAGATTGCTACCGGTTACACCGCTAAATTTCCCTGTTAGAGATTGTATCTGCTCTACCATTTGGTTAAAGGCGTCCTCAAGCTGCCCTATTTCCTTAGCACTGGAAACTTTAATCTTTTGGGTAAGATGCCCATTTGCTAAATCCCGAGTCCCTAAAGTAATATTATGCAAGGGGTGGACGATGACTTTCTGTATGAAAAACCAGGTGAGCAACGCTACCAAGATGGTTAACGCTAATCCTATTGCTCCCATCGTGTACAACGACCTAATAATAATTTGTTGTTCATAGGCATGCGAAATCCCTACATAAAAAATGCCAATAATGTCCCCATTTTCTCCACGTAATGGGGCATAACCCGTATGGTACCACTGTCCAACGACATTAGCATCCCCTATATATGTTTGGCCCTCTTTAAGCACGGTCTGGGCTACAATATTAGAAACATTCGTCCCAATGGCTCGTTCCCCGTTTGAGCCACGTGCTGTGGTAGCCACCCTCTTCTCTCCAAGAAATAGGGTGACATCGTCCCCTGTAAGGTGCGCCAAATAATCTACTAAGTCATTATTAAGGCTTATGTTCGTGGGCCCTTTATAGAGATGCCCCTCTTTCACTGACCACAATCCCGGGTATGTTACATCAATAATTTCACCGCAGGTGGCCAAATCTGTGCGCGCTTTTATGATAGCCGACGCCACGACGTCCCCCTTCATATACCAACCCAGGACCCCTAGGAAACTACCCGCCAGTAAAACGAGTGAACCCAACATCAATATGAGGATTTGATTTTTGAGCGATCGCACATGTTCACCTCTTTCGTGGACTTTATTACCTCATATTGAGTCTCAATATGATCCATTAAGCATAAATTCTCGAATTACAGGAAAAATTGTTCTTACCCTAAACAATGATTAAATGAACCAGTATAAAGTAGAAAACTACTAGATTATCTACTTCCTAAGGGATATAACGATGCTTCTAATTCTTGTTCCTGAACCAGTTTAGCTTTAATTTGGTATTGAATTGCCACCTCAAAAATCAACGGATAAATTCTTTTCACTAGATCGGTAGGAAGTTGTAGTTCCGCCGCAAGGTTCACTAAGCGTTGAGTAATCTCGTTTTGTCGACAGGTATCTTTGACGAGGTCTAAGCGTTTTTGATCTCCTATTTTTCGAACAACTTTCATTCGTTCGGCTAGAAGTTCAATGATACTCTGATCAACGCTATCAATCTGAGTTCGCAAGGCTTCAAGTGTCTCCCCGTGCCCGTCAAACGCAAAGTTCCTCTGAACTGATTGAGCAACCAGCCCGAGTTCCTCCGCAAGTTGGATAAACTGTTCCGGGGTTAAAGACTGGGGTCCATCACTGACCGCCTCGGCAGGATTAGGGTGGGTTTCAATGAGTAATCCATCCGCACCTGCTGCAATAGCCGCCTTCGATAAGGAGGCAATTAAGTCTCTTCTGCCCGCTGCATGACTCGGGTCAACAATAACCGGCAGATGAGATAGTTCTTTAGCCACTCCCACGGCACTTAAATCTAAGGTGTTTCTAGTACTCGGTTCAAACGTGCGTATACCCCGTTCACAAAGGATGACTTGTGGATTACCCGCATCCAAAATATATTCGGCGGCCAACAACCACTCCGAAATGGTTGCCGATAAGCCTCTTTTAAGAATAATAGGCTTCTTGCTTTTACCGGCTAATTTCAGAAGCTCGTAATTTTGCATATTTCTGGCACCG
>DASRMG010000187.1:0-4359 GCA_035648035.1 Desulfosporosinus sp.
TTCCTTTTACCCTGTCAATCTCCCTCACATCGGAGTATGGTCTACCTTGTATGATTCTCTTAGCTAGGACTTTACCGATGCCAGGGAGTGATTCTAGGGCTTGTGGTGACGCTGTGTTGATGTTGACCGGGGAATCTCTAGGCGCGTATGTTTGGGTCGTTCTTATATTAACCATGACGTTAGTCGTAGCTTCGTTGCCTTGCTCAACAATTAATAGTGAAGCGATTATAGCTGTAATTATTGCAATTACGATTATGGTCTTTCTAATACTGCATCCCTCCTAAGAGTCATAGGAAAAGACAACCGCCGTTTATGCGATTGCCTTTGGATGCACTGCACCCCATCTTGCCCATATGGGAATTGTCCAATACTGGGAGAACACAGGACAAATGTGTTTGTCACAAGAATTGCCATGCATGACGCATCTTGCCAATCTCCCAGTGAAAATAGTGTACCACGGATGCCACCTCGATTCAATTAGTCTAGAAGTATTAATGTAATCCTGCTTCAAATACTAAGTTCGCCAATATCCCCTCAGTAGCAAAATGATTTATATTGTAATCAGTCTTAAGGTGATTTCTTTCAAAATGCTTATCGATCATTAATTCTAAATGTTCTTCATCATAGACGTTGAGGTTTTCAGAAATAGTTTCTATCTGCTTTTTCTTTAACTTAGGGTGATCTTTCCTTTTGTATTTAGCATAGACACCGAAGTAGTATGCAATTGTAGGAGAAGCCTTCACCACACAATCGTTAATGTATGACGTAGGGTCATCGCCAGATGCCCTACCATTCTGATTATACCTTTGTATTGTTGGATTAGTATTGTAAGTTGTATTATTACGGCCCCCATCAGCAACAACAAAAAATGGCTGTTGGGTATGGCAAGTCTCTGCCTTTGGCAATACTGTGATGTTTAAAGGGTTTTCACGATGCTTTTCTATTAATTCCTTCCTTCTATTAGCCCCTTGAGTTAAATAACTCTCAATTAATTCCTGACTTCCACATACTTTGAAATATCTTTTAGCAGGAATGCCCTTAACATTAACTTGTAGCAACCCCAAATTCTTTAAACTTGTAATAGCGGTTCTCTGCGCTTTGTCGGCCAGCCCAGTTGCTAACGATAAGTCAAAGATTGTATTGAAGAAACTACCATCATCCTGTAGTTGCTTCTGACCTGCAAAGTAATAGTATCTAGATAACAATTCACAAAACATAATAGATTCATTTAATCCAATACCTGTAATAAGATTCTTATTAATAACTATGCTTCCATCTGCTCTAAGCAAATCATAAATTGGATTCATTGACTAATTCCTCCTTTCCTAGTATAATACTATCATAAAGTAAACATTATTTCAATATAACATTACAGGGAGGAAAAAATATCAATGAAGTCTGTCACTATGCGCTTACCAGAGGACCTGATTAAGGAGATCAAAATTATCTGCGTTAAGGAGGAACTAACTTTTCAAGAAGCAGTTAGACAGGGATTAGAATCGTGGAAGCAAGAGAAAGGAGAGTGATTTATTTTGGAAAAGACACTGAATATTTTATACAAATTAATAATAGGATCTCTAATATTTGTGATCATAGGTATTTATGCATTGTCTTTAATTGGGTTCGAGTTTTATCCATTCTCGTTAATTTTTGGAACATGGATACTTGTGTCCGTGATCTTCAACGTCGCTATATGGGTTTACAGACTAGCCGTAAATATCCAAAATACTTTAAGAAAAGTCGAAGGACCTCTGGAATGAGGCCCTTCTTTTTTTATTGCGTAATCTTCCTTGCCAAGAGATTACGTTTCTCTGATAATGAGTTAATCTTATCCCTCTTCGCTTGTGGACTCATGTTTTTGTCGCTCTCAATTCTGCGGACCTCTTTAGTAATGTCGCTAATTTTACCTGTAGCCGAAGTTAATTTACTCAGTCGTCCTTGATCTGAAAATGGGAACTTTTCTTTATTTAATTTTGCCGAAGATTTGTTTTTGGATAAAGTGTCTTTTTCGTTATATAATTTTTCCATTGACTTTCCACCGGACTTCTCAGAGACTAGAAAAGCTCTTAGCAAAGGCATTTCGCTTAGGTTACGAGCTGGCTTATTCTTCGCGTCAACGATCCCAGTGCCTTCTGCAACGAAGTCAATAGCGCTTGTCGCGTAAGTACCTAACCCTGCCGTAATTCCTCTAATAGTGTTGTCTATGATCCTAGGAGATCCGAAGTTCTTTAAGGACCCTTCTCCACCTGTTAGCTTATTTGCTCCCTTGGAGATGAATTTTGCTGTTTCCGTGGTTCTTGAGTCGTATTGATCTTGGAAATTTAGTCCGGACTCTCTTTGTGGGATAATTGGCCCTTGTCTAAACAAGCTATAGTTCGCCATACCTTCAATGAATGGAATTAATCCGGTTATCATCGTTGGAAATGCAAAGGAGGCCATACTTTGCTTAACGTATCCGTCAAATGCTTCTGGATCATTCTTAAAAATATACTCCATTGCTCTTTCAGGAAGGTTTGCAAACATTGGAGCCAAGTCGAACGGTTTGGGGATACGAGCGACTTGATCTGTCCCAGGTATCGGTAATAGCCAGAATGTCGCCTTCATCCACTTGGCCGCATCGTCAATAATGGCTTTTTGTTTATCGTTGGCAAGTTGTTTCTGCGCTATAAATGCGCCTATCGTTGGAAGGGTGATTGAGGTAAAGGCCCTAGTTATTACTCCTACCGGATTTTCTTTTATTGCCCTATATATTTTGCTCTTGCCCTGTGCGTTGGCATTTAAAAACGCGACAATCTTATTTGCTTCTCTCACGCTTGCCCCAGCGCGCGCGAAGTCCATTATATCCCTCGCCCTATATGCCGCCTCCGGCCTGCTTGCTCCACTTCTTAGTGCTGCCCTATACTCGCCCAGCTTAGTAGCGCTCTCTGACACATCGGCAATTGAGCGAAGAACACGCAAAAGAGATTTGCCGGAAACAACATTCACAAACTTTTTACCGCTAGACTCTCTTAATACATCGGTCATTGCATCCTGCAGGACTTTTCTATCCGTCGAAATGATGTTGCCATACCCGGCATTGTCTTTCAGAAATTGATTATACATTGTTTGCTTTCCTCTGCTGGTACCAATAACGTCAAGAAATGCCATTGGTATGTCTCGTACAGGGTTAAAGCCCGACTTACTCACCGAAAAGGCTGCTGGAATATCCCTCATTGGATTCCTTAAGCTAAACTCAGGTGTTAATGTTGCACCTGCTCTTAACAGGCTTGCCGGTTGTTGAAACATTTTTATTAGCATAAGCGAAGACTCTTTATCAAGCCCCATTATGGCCTTATAGACGTCTGGTTGTACTTCATAGCTTACTTTCTTGCCGTTCTCCATAGCAAAGAGCGTGTTGAGTCTGGATTTTTCTTCCCCTTCTGCAAGCCTACGAACAATTAAGCCACTTGCATCCTTATTCGCTAATGGTCCGAGTTGTGCAGCTACCTTGTTTCTATCAACGGCTGAAATGGTTTTATATATGTTTTTAATCATACTTTCCATGGGATCGATAACATCCCTATCTGAGCCTACCAGCTTCTTGATTGGGGAACTAACATTGGCAAGTGCTTTTGAGATTCCGGAGGCGAACTCAATTTTATCATCATCGAACGCTCTGAACAGTGGCATATAATTAGGGTGTTTCTCCCTTAATGCAGTTACTAACGATTTTTCAATTATACCTGCTTCAGCTAATGAATCAAGAAGTTCGTTATTAACCTTCATTAATTCTTTTCGCGCTGCCTCCATTTCGGGAGTGCTATGCTTTTGAATTGTTGCAGCTATTCTCTCATCACTAAAGCCTGAGTTAATCCCCTTTGCATTTACATCTCTTGCATGAATAGCAAGTGCATAATCTCCAATATCTTCAACTGTCTTGCCTTGCTTTTCCACCGATTTCATAACAGGTGCTATTCTTGACCTTACAAATTCGGCTGCTTGCTCAGGACTTCCGCGGAATAATCTAGCTTGCTTATAAATACTCTTCTCTGCGCTTGCTATTCCACCGGTAACACTCTTTTCCATTTTCTCAATAGGAGCCACATCATCGACAAACTGAGTCCTGACATCTTTGATGATTTCCTTGAAAGACCGTCTTTTTGCTTTAGTTCGGTCAACCTGTGGCCTAATAGTTCCATCATCACCCGGCATTGGTTCCGTTCTTGGCAATGGTTCGGCCCTTGCAACCTGCGGAGCTTCCAGTTGTGGTCTTAACGGGGTAGGTTGTCGTGCTGGCAATCTCTGCCCAGGTAATTGTCCTAGATTACCCTCATTAATTGAGCGAATAGGTAATGGTCCTGCTTGACCTAAGTTATCTTT
>DASRMG010000188.1:0-18890 GCA_035648035.1 Desulfosporosinus sp.
AGCAGATAGGGTAAACAACCTTCATGGCACAGCCTCCTTTCATAGTAGAGGAGGAAGACATTGACTGAATCATCACACATTTAACATTTGCTAAAGCAATGATTAGCGTGCGGTCTTATAGAACCACTTATTTGTGCTTGAAAGATGATTCTTACACTGGTTAATATACTGATTTAAGCTGAGAACAGCAGTCTACGACTTACCTAACCGTGCTTTGTAGTATATCTTCCCCTTAAATTAATTTTAACCAAGTGGTTCAAACTACAAACCATTTTTTCATTACTATTTGTGCCGCCAGCGCTAGCGGCGGAATGGAGGTTAATATGAACAATATCAATATCTTTATCTCCTAGAATCTTACCATAATCATTGTATAATTTCTGAATACCCCATATCTTTCCCAGCCTTGCCAGATTATCTTGATTTCTTTGACATATAGCCACCAAATTTGAATTTGAATGCCTTTGATAAATAGGAATAAACTCTATACCAAAACCCATTCCGACTATGGCGACATTGTAAACACTCTTATGGCTCATAAAAAACCCCCCCTAATTTACTATAATCTAATTATTAACTTCTTATAAGCTAATTTATAGGAGTTGATAGAATGATTATGATTATGGTTGCAGCGGTATGACTTACTCCTGGGATCGAATCCAATAGTTCAATGTCTTGTCGTTAGGGGTTTAACATTGCTCTGTTCTGACCTCAACATTACCTCTTTACCACGGGAATATGGGTTCTCCTTGATTAAAGGTAAGGTCTCCAGGCTGAGATAAAATTTCGATTTGTGAATGGGCCTGTGCCTCTTCAAGTAACGCATCACTAATGACGATTTCCTCTAACTCCAGAGTGTTTTTAATCCATACAATGCGATGTTTCCCGCAATCGACTTCATTACAGGTTTTGACTACAATGCGAAGAGCGTCCTCTTTGCTGTATGCAACCATAGGAATCTTGACTGGCAAAATCTCAGTACTTGTGAAAGAATTGGTATACGTCGCACCGAAGTCTATGTTGTCAAACAAGTTTCGTGTAACGACATCGACAACCCCCATTCCATTGGCATTCCCATGAGTTTCTTCAGTTAAACCAAATATGACGCTTTTTTGAAACCTCGGACCGCCACTACAATGCTTGTTAATATATAAGCCCGTAACATTGGGATCTTGACCGTCCCCACTGATGTTTTTTCCAATTTCTTCGATCACTAACACATCAAACTCGGGAAACAGGATCTGCCCCATAATTTGTTTACTTTCTTCGAGCAAGGCCATCTCTTTTTCCATAGCCAGAATATCCGGGCGTGTAAGTATTTCTACTTTATACGTTTGTTCATAAGCGTTTTCAACAATTCCTAGGGCAAATAGTACTTTTGATTTTTCAACAATCATTTGAGCCGCCTTGGGAATCAATTCAGCAAATCGCCCAAAGCCTTGATGATGGAAGGAGTCGGCTCCAATTTGTTTACCCAGTCCAATCGTTAACATCTTCGAAACGCCACTCTCAATTTTACCCCTAAAGGCGGTATGAGCTTTCACACGGGCAATCACCACGATACCATCCGCTTGAAGTGCACTTTGGGCGACGTAGATCGGAAGTCCTGGTTCCAGTTCTCCGATACTTACCACTTCCATGGAAGCGTCGACCGGAACTCCCATACTGTCAGGGGTAATCCCGTATGTCTCTAAAACTTCCGCTTGTCCGGAGGCCGTAGCCCCCCCATGGCTTCCCATTGTAGGAATAATAAAGGGTTTAGCTCCTGCAGTGATCAAGTCCTCGACCAACCTCTTGGTGATATCCTTAATATTAGCAATTCCCCTGCTTCCGACCCCAATCGCAATGGTTTTCCCTTTGAGATGAACTAAGTGAGGTACTAGTTGATCCCTGACTTCTATAACAACGTCGTCAATCCGCTCTTGTTTAAAGAGTTGTTTAACCTTTACGAACTTTGGCAGTGGAATATCGGCAAACCGTTTCAAATCTAAAAATTCCATCACTCTACCTCCTTATTTAAGAACACCTAAACGCTCTAATTCGCGTTTCATTTCCTGAAGTTCTTATGCGATCTCCCTTTCTCACCAATGGCCAGCGGCCCTCCTTCTGCTGGTTCCGGACAAATATGTCCCACCAATTCTCCTCGGTTGTAAACAGGAAATCGGCCATCTGTGATTAATTAAACATGCTCGGCTAAGCCATATCCATCGAGAATATGAGCGGTGTAAACATCTCCCTAATATCGGGTCCCCCTTCTGCCCTTAACAGCGGACTGTATCGTCTCTCTCAATCTTTTGTTCCATAATAGCCAAAAAAGTTCTTGTTTACGTTAAATAAATGTCTAGACCTTCGACTTGCAAATGGTCTACGGTATGGTCGACGGGTTTGGTACTGCACTTTGAGGAGCCAGATTCCCCCTTATAATGGCTAACCTGCCATCCGATTTAAAGGGATTCACAAGGGGACGTATCCCCCTATCATCCTCAATTCGGCGTCATTGACATTCTCTTCTACCGTATAACCACTTAAGAATCACTTACATTCAGTGCATATCTGTGGAGCATTGGGAGTAATTGGTGCATCACTGCGGGAATTCCCCCGGTCCGATGGAAATCGACCATATCATATGAACTGACCGTCAATCAGACGTTGATAGCCTTCTCTGCAAATTAGAAATCTGCAAGGATTCCTGTAAGTTATCGTAAACCCGATGGTACAGATCATAAAGTTCCCCATAGAGAGGCGCTAGTTCCGTCCTCGGTCGATATATTTCCATTGTTCCCGTTAACTGGTTGGCAACAGCGAGTGATCTGATTTGTCCTTGCGCATATTGCAGCAGAATCCTGGCCCCGAAGGAACTAGCCTCTCTCCGTGATAGCAAGACCTTAAGTTGAAAAATAAATCGGTAACGGTCTGTACCCAAAGGGGAGATCGTGATACCCCTCCTGTAAGAAACACTTCATCGACCTTCCCGCCTAGTTCCTGCAACGCCAAAAACACACTATACATCCGAAAAGCGACCCCTACTATCGTTGCCCTTGCCATATGATATCGGGTATGCTTTAACCCTATACCTCAGAAAAGTACCCCTTACATTAGCATTCCAATGCGGAGAACGTACGCCGGTCAAATAGGGTAAACAAATAAGTCCCTCTGCCCCCGGTGGAATTTCCATTACCCTTTGGTTAATAACCTCATAGCTGTCCCAGCCGTTTTTCTTGACCAGCTCAACCTCCTCCTGCATAAAGTTATCTCCAATGCAACGATAAGCGATGCTACCATTATTAATGGCCCCGCCCAAAACCCACCAATCCTTACTCAAATAGTAGCACCAGGTTCGTGCTCGAGCATAGACTTTTGGCACGGACGACATGATCCTTGATTTTAATTCTGTCATCCCCCCTAGATAGGCCGATTTAACTTTAGTGTCAATGGGGTAATAACATTAACCTATAAAATTCGATTATTGATATAAGGGTGCAATTGTCTTTTGAGGACTTATTGAGTCCTTATTTTATAACCTTACTTTGAGCTTACCAATTTTTCAACATCCACTTTGTAGTCGTTACCTAGAAGTTGCTTCATAATCTTTTCGATCCGTGAACGTACTAATCTTAAGTTGTATTTCTCGGCATCGGATAACACAGCCCTTTGTGCCCCCATCGAGAATCCTCTCACTTCCAAGGCTGCCTTAAACGCAACAGGGAACGGTGCGGCATTCATAGCACGCAATAACGCTAGGAAAGAGTACTGTAACTCGATTGCTTTGGCATAATCCTTTTCCAGGAAAGCGTTATAAATCCCTACAATCATTTCTGGAATGATGCCGGCACTGGCCGTCATACTCCCCTTCGCTCCGACCATCAGTCCTGCGAAAAAGGTCTCCTCCCTGCCCACTAGAAAGTTAAACTTGTCACTAGTCCCGGCCAAGCGTACTTTATCCATGAAGTGCATGTTATCCGACATGCTTCCACTACTGTCCTTCATGCCCACTATGTTCTTGATGCGACTCAGGCGTTTAACCACATCATAGGAAATCGGTGCGGTAAACATGGGAATATTGTATAAGATGATGGGTATATCGACGGCCTCGGCTACCGCCTCATAGTGGCGCTCAATCATTTCCTGACTGGCCGGTAAATACCAGGGTGTGGTAATGACAACCGCCTCACAGCCTAAACGCATAGCTTCTTGCGCCATCCGTATTGAGCCTTTTGCGTGAGTATCTGCAGCGCCTGGTGTGACCGAAACCCTACCTGCTGCTTGATCAACAACAATCTCCATGACCCGAATCTTTTCTTCGAGGTCCATTTGGACGAATTCGCCTACCGTACTATTCGGGAAAAGGCCATTAACCCCCTGTTGGATCATAAATTCTGTCGTTTGTCTTAACGATAATTCATCAATTTCTCCATGCGCATCAAACGGAGTGAGCATAGCAACATAGACACCTTCGGGTTTATACACAAAGGTCACATCCTTCCATAATTTTTTTTGCCTCAGGGTTTGCGTTTTATTCTAGACCCAATTGGGTCAGCTTCTCTTGTCCAGGAGTACCCGATTCATCCCAGCCCCGAATAAAGTAATATTCTTCGAGCATTTCTTTAAGAGGGGTCCGGTTTCCTTGGGCAGGTCCGTCCGGCATTTCCTCATCAAGTAACCTTGCTGGTAACGTATCTGCTTCGACTCCTTCGCGATAGTTAAAGAGCCGGGTAAGGTTATAAATCCGTTCTCCAGTTTCTAATACATCGTCAATCTCTTTAAACCTCTCCAGCCCAGTTGCTGAGTACATTAATCGGACGATTTGTCGTGGGGAAAGGGCAAAGGTGGCAAAAAGACACATCCCGATAGAATCTACGATGGAAATAAGATCTTGTTCATTCTTTACAAACTCTGCTTTGAACTCGATGGAATAGGGGTCAATCCGGCCATTATGTTGCAACCCTTCTGCTGCAATAGGCCAACTTCTGAGATGACATCCCCCTCGGTCACTCGTGGCATAAGCTAGCCCCATGGCATAGGCACCCCGAGGATCGTAGGCTGGTAATTCTAGTCCCTTAACATGCATCGCAAAAGCTTCGGATCCTTGACCTAACTTTTCCGCTGCTGCTTTCGTTCCTAATCCCAAAAGCCTTCCCACCCCTTCACCCTTACCAATTTGGTGGAGCATCTGAATCATACTATCTGTATTTCCGAACTCTAGATCATAGCCTATTTCTGCTTGGCTAATTATACCCCTTTGAACACATTCCATGGCAAAGCCAATGGCATTTCCAGCTGAGATAGAGTCGATTCCATACTGATCACAAATGTGCTCGGCAGCGACCACCGCACCATAGTCACCATTTCCACACTGAGCACCAAAGGCCCAGGTGTTCTCATATTCTGGTCCCTCTGTGTATTCTCCTTTATACTTACCCGTCTTCACTTTGGAAAACTTACTGCAAGCCACTGGACAGCCAAAACAGGCTTTATCCTTCTCAACTAGCTCCTCACTCATCCGGTCCTCGCTGAGTTCCTCGGCGTGCTCGTTGACTGAACTTTGAAAGTTCTTCACAGGATGAACCCCAAGTTCATTCATAGCGGAATAAATCACATTTGAACCATAACGCTGCCTGCCCCCCCCAGTATCGGAATTAATCGCCAGTTCATTATAAGATTCTTGATTAATGGCCATAAACGCATCCGGATCAAATATTTTTAAGGTGTGGGTTCCGTGTGCGACAAGGGCTTTGAGATTCTTAGACCCCATCACCGCACCTACTCCACCCCGCCCAAAACCTCTCATTTCCGAGATGATCGCACTGATAGGAATTAATTGTTCTCCTGCAGTTCCAATACAAGCGACCCGATAATCTTCCCCGTATTGGGCTTTCAGACGGATATGGGTTTCTTCTGAATCTAAGCCCCAGAGGGAAACCGCTGGCATAAAGCTGATTAAGTCATTTTCAATTAAAACGTTCACTGGGGCTGGTGCCTTTCCTTTGATGACGACTACATCGTACCCTGCCCGTTTGATCTCTGGTCCTAAAAAGCCTCCAGCATTGGAATCAACCCATATTCCTGTTAAGGGGCTCTTTGTTCCCACGACTGTTCTGCCACTCAAGGGTGCTAAGGTTCCCGTTAAAGGACCGGTTGCAAATACTAAATAATTCTCAGGTGCCAACGGGTCACATCCCTGGTCAACTTCATCATAAATGATCCGGGCGGCCAACCCTTTCCCACCTATATAACGGCTTAACAGTTCAGGGGATAAGTCGGTTACGGTCCAAGTTGATGTTGTTAAATCAATATCGAGTCGTTTTCCTGTATAGCCATAATATTTCATTGATGACCACCTCTTTTCACGGCTTTAGCCGGACACATCTGAACACATAAGTATTTTCCAGCACACGTATCGCAAAAATCTGGATATCCGTTTTGGTTGATCACTTTGGCTTCGAAGGGACACGCGTCAAAGCACAGATAACATTGTGTACACTTTTCATGATCAATTTGGATTACTCCATTGACTTGTTGAAGTGCTCCGGTTGAGCAAGCTTCAAGGCATTTTGGATTAGCACATTGACGGCAAACGGAGACCGTTTCTTCTTCTGGCCAGCGGCTCGTCATTGTGATCTTACTACCATCTTCTATTGTCCCTTGATAATGAACTTGGAAGCAAGTCTGTTCACAAATTCGGCAACCAGTACAGATCTTGGAATCAAAGATCAGCATTTTCTCACTCCTTTGATTATTTATTCAATAAGTGCTTAGGACGCAGAGTCTTTTCACTAAACGAACGAGCTAATAGTTGAACTGGATGAACAACCTTAACGTCCGTTTTTCTAAGTCCATATTGCAGCTGGATCTTGCACATTGGGCAACCCGTGGCGACTAAATCAGGTTTAGTAGAGACAAGGGAACTCACCTTGGGCTCCAGTATCTTCTCTGAAATTTCAGGATGAGTTAAGCAGAAGGTTCCTGCGCCACCACAGCAGCGGTCAGCATCCGGACTCTCTACAAACTCCACACCCGGTAGAGCCCTTAAAATCTGTCTTGGTTCTGAGCGAACACCCATTACGTGGTTTAAATGGCAGGGATCGTGATACGTAACCTTCAGGTTTTGCGGGAGCGTGCCCACTTTTAACCCATTTTTTACTAGAAACTCACTAATATCATGCACTTTTTCAGCTATGCGTTTCGCCTCTTCCTCCAACGGATGCCCTTTGAGCCAATGGGGATATTCCCTCAAAGCCGAACCACAAGTCGCACAATCGGTTACAATCGCTTCAATGTTCAGCTTACTCAAGGCTTTAATATTCTGGATCGCCATCTTTACAGCTGTTTCTTTGTCACCCAAACTAGCCTGTGGTTTTCCACAGCAGACTGTGTCCGTAGAAATTGCTGCAACATGTCCGGCCTGCTCTAGAACCTGTAAGGTATCCCATCCGAGATCGGGAAACATGAAATTGGTCGTACAACTCAGAAAGTAAGCCACTTTGGTGCCTTCGGAAAAACCCTGCTGCCCCAGTTCCTCAGACAGTGGTTTAGGGAGGATTTCCGGTACTGCGGCTAACCGACCACTCAGAGTTTCAGGCATTTTACTGGCTACTCCAGGAACGATCTTCATTGTTTGCCCCAATTTAAACATTTTCATAGCAACAGCAAATCGTTTGCTATGAGGCAAGACTCCACGCAAAACAGCCCGTTGTATAAAAGGCAATCCCTCTTTTTTAACGTATTCAGCCTTTAAAGCAGAGATTAGCTCCGGTGTGATCACCCCCGCTGGGCAATTGACTTTACAAGCCTCACAGCCCAAACAAGCGAACATATCCTCCTTAAGTCGAGGAGTCATACTCAGTTGTCCTTCAAGAAGTAGCCTGATTAAACGATTCCTGCCCCGGGCAACACTCGCTTCATTACGCAATGCACGGTAAGAAGGACATACTGCTTGACAAAGCCCACAGCGAATGCATTTTTTGCTTTCGGTATATAACCTTGCCTTATCTAACATCGTCGTGCCCCTCTTCTCGATCTATTTCGAAAATTTTACCAGGGTTAAGTAGTCCATAGGGATCTAATGCCTTTTTGAGTTCCTTCATTACGGCAATTGTATCGGCATCAAACTGCCAGCTTAAATACTTTTTCTTCGCTCGCCCAATCCCATGTTCCCCACTTAAGGTTCCACCGCACTCCAAAGCTGCGGCAAATAAGGCATCAATGGCCTGTTCTGCCCGTTCCAGTGCTCCTTGTTGATCATCATTAATGCAAATATTGGGGTGTAGATTACCATCGCCCATATGTCCTAAAATCAACATCCCCACATTAAATTTCTTGCCAATCTCTTTAGCCCGTTTGATCATCTCAGGGACCATACTTCGGGGAACTGTCGCATCTTCCGGGTAAACATTCGTGAAACTTTGGGCCATCACACCAAAAGCATTCCGACGACCTCGCCATAAGTTGTCTGCTTCCTCTTGATTGGCTGCCAATTTGACAGATCTGGCGCCTTGTTTCAGGCAGATTCGTTCTATTTTCTCAATCTGAGCTTGAACTTCGTTTTCCCCTCCATCGACTTCAAAGAGCATAGCCGCTCCTACATCGCGAGGAAATCCTACGGGATCCCTTTGTTCAATCAAATCAATAATTTCATGGTCCATGAGTTCAAGCGTCGTGGGTACCACTTTACCCTTAATAATTGCGGATACGGTCTCAGCCGCCTGATCGAGTTCATCAAACAGCACTAACATAGTCCGTTTATACTCTGGAAGCGGAATCAGCCGAACCGTAATCTCGGTAATCACTCCAAGTGTACCTTCCGAACCTGCAAAAAATCGGGTCAAATCATAGCCGCTGACATTTTTGATTGTACGACCCCCGGCTTTAATGATGCGTCCATCCATCAGGACAACAGTAAGTCCCAGCAGATAGTCTCTGGTCACCCCGTACTTAAATCCCCGGGGTCCCCCGGCATTTTCTGCTACGTTTCCTCCGATCGTTGACATGTTTAAGGATGCGGGATCTGGAGGGTAGAATAATCCTTTGGCTTCAACTGCTCGATGCAGATCTCGGGTGATCACACCTGGTTCGACAACGGCAACTAAATTCTCCTCATCGACTTCGACTACCCGATTAAAAAGCTGAGTGGAAAGTACAATTGACCCTTCTTGAGGTACCGTTCCTCCCACGAGGTTTGTTCCTCCACCACGTGTTGTGACAGGTACTCGCCAGTGAGTGGCAATCTTCAGTAAGGTTGAAACCTCTTCCGTTGTTTTTGGGAACACTACGACTCCAGGCATTTCAATCATATTCGTTGAATCATAGGAATAGCATATGAGATCCTCTAGTTCCTTTTTAACCCGGTCCTTACCTAAAACTTGAATCATTTCCTGAATCAGTTGTTCAGATAGCTCTTTTTTCATTTCAAAATTTCCTCCTTAAGACCTTCGAAGCTATAACAATTAATCCGAATTCAGTAACTACTTAACTATTTATTTTGGGCAATACCCAAACTCAGTTGATATTTGAAGAGTGTGTTCTTGCAAGTAGGCCCCAATTTCTTGCTTTCTCGGCTCGATCCTTTCCGTCTGACCTCCCACACTGATTCCCGCCACAACCCGTCCATGATAATCAAAGATGGGGCAAGCGATACAAGTTAGTCCCTCTTCAATTTCTTGGTTCTCATAGGCAACTCCCCGCTGTCGCACATCGTTTAATTCCTTAAGCAGTGTTTGATAGTCCGTTATGGTTCGGGAAGTGAGAGTAGGCAGCCCTCTTCGAGACACTATCCGCTCGATTTCTAGCGGAGACATAAACGCCAAAAAGATTTTTCCTAAAGCGGTACAATGCATTGGTTTATGATCCCCTAAAATAACATTTGTTCGAACCGAACGAGAACAGTTTGATTTATTAATGTAGGCAATTTCATCGTCAACGCAAACCGCCATAAAAACAGTCTCTTCCAGCAAATCGACCAGTTTAACCATATGCTGTTTAGCATTCTGGTACACGTCCACTCGATCTAGTGAGGATAAGCCCAATTCGATCAGCTTAAAACCCATCGTATATTTCTTATTTTCCGAGCGATTGAGATAATTGCGTTCGGTCATCGTGTAGAGTAATTCGTGCATACTGCTTTTGGGAATATCGAGCTCATTGCAAAGTTCCTGCAACGTCATTCCAACCCAGTGATTTCTAAGAATATCCAGTACATCCATCACACGTGTGGCTGATTTTACGGCCATACCGTTTCCCTCCTTACGAGCCTAAACACACAACCTTATACAAGAATCAACACTAGAAAATTGTTTTTAGCCTATCGCGTTAAATGCCTTAACCTAAATGGATTCCTATTCAAGACTGGTTCCTAACATAGCAGATAAGACGCGTCCTGTATAACGTTTGAAAATTCGTTTCTCGGTTCGCTTTTGGGAAGTTGCCAATAACTCAGTCATTCTTGTAATACTTCACTGACCTCCTCCACCCCCATTAGCTGACCTTCAATTCCGATCACTTGAAGTATTCGCTCAGGAATATTCACTTCGCTTAAGATCGTTATCTTCAATCAAAGGAATGGGACCACCAATTGCAGCCTCTGGCGAAACGTGTCCAATACTGGGCCGGCGGGTGGCACCCGAATAACGACCATCTGTAATAAGCACTGCCGGATTGCTTAGCTTCGGATCACACATTAAAGTCTCGGCTGTAATTGCCATCTCAGGCATCCCTGAGCCACGTGGTATTTGACTCTGAAGAAGCATGTTATCAGACCATTACTGATAATCAAATAGAGCCTGGTATGTATCTTAACGCAGAAACTGTCGGTACCTCAAGAAGGGTCGATTGTATTGTCCACTCAGCTTTTAATCAGATCGTCGAAGTCGATGAGGAAAATCTCGTTGCCGTTTTTCATACGTAATGGTGTTGGTCGCAACCTTAATAACCGCTACAATGGACGACCCAGTCGGAGTACCTCGGCCCGTCGTATTTATACACTCTTGTCCTGCCTGTATGCTCCGTATAGAATTTGTGCCCGAAAGAATTATTTTCCGTTAAATGTATGTCTTTAGCCCCGTTCCCTTTCTGACCTCAACCGCATGATTGGCTTCAAGATTTTTGATGCGGTTGCAACATTGCTCAGAAAGGGTGATTCGAAAATTCCGGAGACATGGCTCTCACTTCAGACACCGGCTTATTTTGACCCGGGGTATTCACTTAAAGAGATTTAAAAAGTTTACTCTATAGTTATATTGAAATTTTTATTTTTTAAGTATTAGTCTAAAATTTTGATTGTCTCAAATTCCATCGCCAATAAGTTGATTTGCAACCAGGACTTATTCAAAACTCCTTGCTTACCTGTCAAAATTTTTACTCCCTCCGCAACAGCCAAACTGGCCACAACCGCAGGAGTAAATGCTAGATTTCCCAATGTAGATTCTTCTACAGATTGGTTCTTCCCAAATAGCTTTGAGATAAGAAATTCGCCAGGACGGCTTACCCCTAATAGGCCAAACCAACCAGCGACACCTGCAAAAACGAGAGGTATTCCTTTTCTATTGCATACTCGCTCGAGTTCTAATCGAGCCGATAAGGAATCCAAAGCATCTAGAACTAAGTCAGCTCTCCCTAACATAGTTTCTCCGCCTAGCTCATGAAACCAATCTTGGATACACTGTACGTCTGTCTTCGAGTTCACCCCTTGCAACCTTCTTCTGGCCGCTTCCACTTTCCATTCTCCTATGTTATCTTCCGTGGCAAAAAGTTGGCGATTCAGATTAGTTTCATCAAATCGGTCGCCATCAATGAGGATCAAGTGTCCAATCCCTAGGCGGGCCAACTCCTCAGCCATGTAACCTCCAAGCCCTCCACAACCTATAACCGCTACCGTAGATGCCATTAGCATAGCCTGTTCTTCTGGAGAGATGGAACTTTGATTTCGCTGGTAACGAGCATTTTGTTCCATCTCACCCACCAGGAAGGGCCACGATGTTTTGATCGTTTAATATTTGGGTATATGCTACGTCTCGCATATTGACACGTATAAAACATATATCGTGTGGCATCACTTCTAAACACTCATAGATATCCCCAATCGCACTTCTCTCAGGCATTTCCCAAACCTCAGACTTTAAACGCCCGATCCGGAGGCTCGTAAATAGCTTAATGGTTATATACATAAGTCCGTCTCCTTTTTACCAAAGCGTATAGGATTCTTTCCACAAACGTAATCGGTTCATGTGTTCGTATAATTTCGATGTGTTTAATAATTTTAACAGCTTCTGCCAACAGTGATTCACTAAGTAGCACTTCGCTGAGTTCTAACTTATTCTTAATCCAAACAATACTATAGTAGCCTGGCTCAACCCCATTGCAAGCCTTCACGGCTATACGCAAAGTATCTTCATTATTGGCACAACCATATGAATCTTCACTGGAAAGAGTTCTTCGTTGGCAAATGAATCGGTATACGTTTTAACGAAATCTGTCTGGGCAACGATGACCTCCCGGGTTTGATGGCATCTCTATACATGTCTACATTGGTTCAAGGTTGTTCGCATCCATTGGGATCACTTTTCCATACGCTCGTACCATGCTTTTGGGCCGTGCCATCTGCATCGAAAAAGTTTCAAAGCTGAAACCCTTTACAGCGCAAGGATTTCAGCTTTTCGCCGTCAGATATCATTAATGTCACTGGTGAATATTTATAATTACTTTAATTGCATCAGGTGCCGTTTTAGCCGTGCGAAAACCTTCCCCTATGTCTATAAAAGAATATTCATGAGTAATCATTTCTTTAAACTGTTCTTTTCTACTATAAAGTATCTCTAGTGCGGTCGGAAAAACGTGTGCATACCTAAAGACTGAAATGATGTTGATCTCCTTTATTGTTAATTCAACAATTGGTGCTTCTTGTGTGCTATTTCCACTTAAGCCCAATTGAACAACTCGACCGCCAGACCTTACAAGCTTTGAAGCTGCTACTAATGAGCTAGGTGCCCCTGAACATTCAAAAGCAATATCATAAAGATTATCTTTTGGGATAAAATCTGGTGATGTGGCAACTATTGTTCCAAGCTTTTGTGGAAGTAATAATCGTTCTTCCTTAGGATCTATGATTGCAATGTTTCTCGCCCCTGCTTCTTGAAGTGCGAGGATTACACATACTCCAATAACACCAGCTCCGAAAATTAAAACACGTTCACCTAGTTCAATGTGAGCACGTCTAATAGCGTGAACCGCAACAGCCAAAGGCTCAACAAGAGTTGCTACTTCCATAGGAAGATCAAACGGTATCTTAAATACCTTCGAACTATCAATAGTGACGTATTCCCTGAAAGCCCCATCATATGGAGGAGTCGCGAAGAATTCGATATCTTGACATAAGTTATATCTACCTTCCAGACAAGAGTTACAATGTCCGCACGGTACGCCAGGCTCAATAACAACTCTATCTCCAGACTTAAAAGATTGAACATTATTACCTACAGAAACTATTTCACCCGCAACCTCATGCCCTAAGATTAAAGGGTTATTTACAACAAAATTTCCTATCCTTCCGTGTTCCCAATAATGAATATCCGAACCACAAATACCAACAGATTTTACTTTTATCAAAACCTGATTGATTTCGGGCTCGGGAACTGGAATTTCTCTGGTTACAAGATTCTTTATCCCCTCTAAGTAAACTGCCTTCATGAAGTATCCTCCATATTTCCATAAAATTATTATTTAAATTATTGAATATCCACCATCAATAACTATTACTGACCCAGTCACATAAGAAGATGCTTCGGAAGCAAGATAAACTGCTAGTCCTCCCAGTTCTTCAGGGGATCCTACCCTTTTTTGAGGAGTTAGGTCTACCCAAATTTTACCCCAGTCTGTTGTAAGTGCATGTTCTGTCAACTCAGTCGATATATACCCTGGTGCAATAGCGTTTACTCTTATATTATGGGTAGCCCACTCCATGGCAAGGCTTTTCGTTAAATGGCTTACAGCCGCCTTAGAAGCATTATAAGAACTTTGGGGTTGCGGCCAATTCACAATATTAGCGGACATAGATGAGATATTTATAATCGATCCTTTTTTTTGTTTTATCATTTGTTTCCCAACTTGTTGAGACATTAAGAACACGCCATTAAGATTAGTATTAATAACGTCAAACCAGTCTGACCAAGTCATTTCCTCGGCCTTGACATTTCTAACTATACCTGCATTATTAACTAGGACGTCAATTTTCCCAAATTTCCGTACTACTTGATCTACAACTTTGTTTACATCATCACTAATCGTAACATCGCCTTTAAAAAAAGTTCCCTCATTTCCAAGTTTCTGAATTTCAGAGATTGTGCTAAGAGAAGTGACTTCATCCCTGGCCATTATAACAATTGAGGCTCCTGCCTCCGCCAAAGCGAAAGAGATTGCCCTTCCGATCCCCCTATTGCCACCTGTAATCAAAGCTACTTTCCCTGCAAGGCGGAAAGTATCTATTATATTACTCATTTTCTCTTTCTCCTTTACTATTGATTCTTGTGCAGAATGTCTAATCAATACGTTTTTCACTCCAAGTTGAATAAAGGTTACTCACTTTTAAATTTTCAAATAAAACAAGTTGTAGTTTACAACCTTGAAATGGAAAATAGTTTCTGCACTAGAATTATTTAATTTCTTATGAAAATGGACTACATTTTCATACCTCCCTGTGAACCGGCATGTTCATGGAAGTTTATATAGAAGCCGATCCTTGTTAAGCGTAAATCACTAGCCTTGAGCTCTAATTTTTATAGCATCAATAATCACAGCAAGTAGAATCATACATCCACCGACTATAGTAACATAGTATGAAGAGATACCTAACACTTGTAACCCAACCTGTATTACAGTTAGAAGCAAAACACCACCAAGAACACCAATAATACCACCTCGACCACCAGTTAGACTTACCCCTCCAATGACTGCTGCCGCCATAGTATACATTAAATAGTCTTGCCCAAATGTCATGGTTACTGCGCCCATATAAGAAGCTAAGAGAAACCCCGCAAACCCTGCAAAAGTACCTGAGATTACAAAAGCTATCGTCCTAATCCTATCTACGCGAATTCCCGAGGCGAAAGCACTTGATGCATTTCCTCCGATTGCATAAAGTGCACGTCCAAAAGTTGTCTTATTCAATATAATGTAAACTAGCCCATAAACTAAGATAAAAACTATAATCATAACGGGAATACCAAAAATTGACTTTTGCCCCACAAAGCTAAAAGCAGCTGGGAAGTTAACAATTGACCGACCTTTAGTCATTGCTAATAAAGCCCCTTCAAGTGTTAACATCATTGCTAGAGTCTCTATTAGAGAAACCGCTTTCATACGAGATACTAATAATCCGTTAACAACTCCTACTAAAGCTCCAATCACGATAATTATCAAAACAGCTAAAAACCAATTCACCCCTCTAGCCATTAAAAGGGTGCCCACTCCTGCGGAAAACCCAATGGTGCCAACAACAGATAAATCGATCTCGCCTATAAGTAAAGTGAAGGAAATGCCAGCAGTCAGTACACCAAGAACAGTCGCTTGAATTAATATATTTTTTAATATATCTTTACTGAAAAATATAGGATCAATTATTCCCATAACAATTAGTACAATTCCCAGAAGAAACCACACAATATTATTAAAAATGAAATCCTTGGCTTTTCGATTGCTGAACTTGGATCTAGATACCGTTCTTTCGTCTAATGTTATCATGCAATACCACTCCTAACTGAATCACGCATACGGATTACCTCTTCAACATTTAACCCTTCATTTATTTCTTCTCTGACCATACGCCCATCCGCAAAAAAGAGTAATCGATCTGCAACTCTAAGTAATTCTCCATAATCATTCGTTAAGTACAGTACCGAGACTCCAGAGTTGGTTAACCCATCCACATTTAATAGAATTTCCTCGCGACTTTGAATATCTATACCGACCGTAGGTTCATCGAGAATTAGAATTTTAGGTTCATTTCCTAAAATCTTTGCCAACACAACTTTTTGTTGATTTCCTCCGCTTAGACTACTCGCCTTATCTTCAATAGAATTAGCTTTTATCTTAAGTTCTTTTAAGTATTTTTGGGCTGTCTGAGTTTCTAATGCTGAATTCACAAAGCCCCACTTCCCCTTGTCTAAAAGGGGTAACCCAACATTTGCTTTGATGGACAATAAACCGATCAGACCTTCCGCATGTCTATCGTATGGGATATATCCTATTCCCTGTCGCAACGCTTTTGTCGGAGTCAGTTTCTTGAAAGTTTTACCGTTAATTTCAATATTACCACCATTAAACGGTAACAATCCGTACATCGCTCGACAAATTTCCCTTGCCCCTGAACCTGGAAAACCCACAAAACCCACAATCTCCCCAGGGAATATTGAAAACGAGCTACCATTCATGTTAGAACCACTTACATTATTGCAGCTTACTATCGGTTTTTCTTCAGTATCGATTGCCTTTCGTATCTTTCTATGGTGAAGTTGAACTGTTTCATCAGCTATCAAATTAGCTAATTTTTCTTCATCGATATGGCCTTTAAAGTATCCGCTGAAAGCTTCGCCATCTCGCAATACGGTAATTTCATCGGACATCTTCACAACTTCTTCTAAATAATGGGAGATCAAGATAAACGTTGTCCCCTGTTGACTTAACCTCGTCACAAATCCGAATAAACTATCCCTCTCTTCCGCTGATAAAGCAGTAGTCGGTTCGTCCAAAATAACAACTTTCGTGCCTCCGAATAAAGCCCTCACTATGTTAACTTTTCGTTGATCTACCATACTCAGTTTTCTTACTTCGACTCGCGGATCCACGTCTAGTCCGTACTCCATGAGTTCCTTCCTTGCTACCCTGAAAACTTCTTTCCAATCTACAAAACCATAACGATTTTTCGGCAAAGTCCCTAGAAATACGTTTTCAGCTACTGAAAGATGAGGAACGACACTCGCATGTTGTGTCGCGATACGTATCCCTAAACGTTGTCTCTCAAATAATGACAGATTGCCTATATCTTGTCCGTCAAAACTCACACTCCCCGTATCCTGCTGTATTATTCCGGCTATAGCACTTACTAATGTCGTTTTTCCGGCACCGTTTTTACCCACTAGTGCATGCACGGTCCCTCGTTTAATACTCACGCTTACATCCTTTAAAGCAAACGTGGAGCCAAAACGTTTTGAAACATGTGCTATGTCGATTACGGTATCGTTCATATAACACCACCCCTAGATTTTAGTCATTTTTAGGTAAGTAGGGCACATTAATGTGCCCCACTATACCTCCATCGTAATTTAAGATCAAGTTAATCTAATAATTAATTGTATTTAATTCCCCACGTGTTAAACGCTATATTGCCCCAAAGTTTCGGATCGGTGACGTTTGTTTTATCAACCACAAAGGGCGGAATGACTAGACTAGGACCGGATGCACTATTTGTGATCTCAGCAGTCTTCCAAAAATATTTATCGTTAGAATAGGGGCCTATCGGAACAGGTTGACCCTTTAAAGTATATTTAACTAGTAGTTCGACCGCAATTTCACCATACGCAACTGCGTCTTGATTGATAGAGGCATCGTAATAGCCTTCACTTATATGCTGATTTGCAACTGGCTCATTGTCAATTGTTACGAAAATCACGTGTCCAGGTTCTCCAACCTTGAATAATTTACCTTTTTCTTTCAGTCCCTCGTATAGCCCTATAGCAGGGGTGTCACTGGGTGCATGAACTGCATCTAGATTTGGATACTTAGCCAAAGTATTGACTAATGCATCATGAGTCTTTGCCATATCGCCTTCTGCCGATACATTCAGCAATTCGATATTAGGATACTTCTGCATTACTTCATCGAAGCCTTCTTTACGTAACCTCCACGCCATACTACTCATTGCACCAAAAGCATTTAAGACAGTCCCTTTTGGTTCTCCATACTTAGCTTGAAGCCTCTTAACTATTTCTTCAGCAGCCATTACACCTGCCTTCTTATTATCGAATGCTACTGTGATCGCTACTTTTCCTCCAGATGTTGGAGTATCAACCACTGCCGAAGGTATCCCTGCATCTGAAGCTTTGTTAATTGCAGTAATCAAGCCTTCGCTATCGATAGGATCTGAAACGATAGCTATGGGTTTCTTAGCAATAAAGTTGATATATTGGTTCATTTGTTTAGCAGAATCGAATTCAGCATTGGAAGTCTCGAATTTCCAGCCTTGTGCTTCCGCTGCTCTTTTTAGCGATTCTTCTTCTGCAACGAAGAAATAGTAACCCAGACTTTTATGTGCCCATACCAATAGCGGCTTTTCTGTTGTGGCTGTCGTAGGACTCGTTGAACTTACTGGTTTAGTGCTACCGCATCCTACTAAGCTGATAATTAAGATAAGAGAAAGCAATACCGTAGCTACGCCCATATGATTCCTGGATTTTCGAACTTTTAACATTACCTACATACCTCCCTTGTAAGATAGAGCTAGGGTTGATGGTTCAAACCCAACTCGAACGTTCTTTGATAACTTACACCATATTGTTCAGATGAATTAGTTGACACGTTAGACCCTCTATCACTAAACATCGTGTTATGATCATTCTTGTCAGAGAGATAGATGTGTGTGCCTCCTGGATCACCTCTTTTGAGGTCTTATCCGTAATTTAGCGTGTCACTCCACAAGAATGATTCGATGTTTAGCTGGTTGGGTCACTACTTTAGTGTTACCCGTTTCAAATGCAAGATTGTTTGACATTCTTCCTAAGTGGATGCTCTGATTCAGTCTGTTTGAAAGGTTGTGTTTCCTTGTCTCAGTTTCTTAACGATTTCGTGGTCGGAATCGATGTTTCCTCCGAATTCTCTATTGTTGCTATGTTAGCCCCAACTGGAGAACT
>DASRMG010000189.1:0-10373 GCA_035648035.1 Desulfosporosinus sp.
TATCATTCATGACAAAGTCTCAAAGTATATAAATCACATTAAAAGAAGACGGTTCAGGATTAAAAACAAATCCCGAACCGTCTTCTTTTAATGTACAATTGAATTCTCAAACGAAAAAATGCAGTTTTTCAGTGGCCTCCTTTTTAGTGCAGCCTTTTTGTATTATTAATGCTTAATACACCTTCATATATATAGTGATCAGAAAGCTTTAAAACCATTGATACTCTGATTAACAAACAAATCAAGCATAGGGCTCAGCACAAAGCTTAAGAAAACTCTAAAACCTTCCGCCAAGACCAAGGTCACACCCACACGGAGTAGAAGACGTGCGCCCTTAGACGTTGACCGTCGTAAAATCCCTTCAAAATCAAGGGCTCCGGCAGCCCCCCACCCCAGTACCAGACATAAAACAAAAAATGCATAACTCATCCAAGTGGTCGAATCAAACAAAGCCTCACCCCCTTTGCTCAGCTTATGAAGCAACAAAGGGTTTTATGTCCCATCCTCTCGGATGAGCGGTGTCAAAGCGAATGCTCAGGGGTGCTCTTGGTTCTTCTCCGCAACCCAGCCAGAGACTTCACTTTAGCATAAGCGAATCCTTCAAGGTAGTGGGTACCAAACTTTGCTAAAGCGCAACATGCATCAGCGGGGCTGAGCACACGACGTGCGAAGCCGACAACTGAGCCAAGGATGGCGAATTGTCGGGAACCCCGCCTCCATCATACGCGCTTGAGCAACTAGTTTGGTCCACGAGCTTGAGAATGAGCGGTGCTAAATCGAAGTCGACCTACTTGAGCACACTCTTCCCCATAAGGAATTTATCGACTTCCCGCGCCACAAGCTTTCCTTCTTGAATCGCCCAAACCACGAGACTCTGGCCTCTTCTCATGTCACCAGCGGTGAAGACCTTCTCCACATTGGTCTCGAAGACCTCATAGTCTGCTTTCACATTGCTCCTGGCATCTCGCTCCAGCTTTAGTTCACTCGGGATCGTATCTTCCGGACCTAAAAATCCCATGGCCAGTAACACAAGGTCAGCTTTCCATACTTTTTCACTGCCGGGAACTTCTTGAGGAACCCTTCTTCCCGAAGCATTCTTAACCCAAGTGATTTGCACTGTTTCAACTTCCTTGACCTCACCAATCTCATTTCCCACCAGTCTTTTCGTGGAGATGAGATAATGTCTTGGATCTTTTCCGAAGAGGCTTATAGCCTCTTCCTGTCCGTAGTCTACTTTATGCTTCAATGGCCATTCCGGCCAGGGATTCGATTCTTGTATTCTCTCTTTAGGTGGTTCAGGCATAATTTCAAACTGATAGACAGTCTCGCAACCATGCCGTATGGAGGTGGCAACACAGTCAGTGCCCGTATCACCTCCGCCGATGATAATGACATTTTTGTCCTTAGCGCTGATATAGTGACCGTCTTTAAGTTCTGAATCGAGGAGGCTTTTAGTATTGACCGTAAGGAAATCTACCGCAAAGTGAACACCCTTAAGTTCTTTTCCTTCAACCTCCAACCCTCGCGACTTGGTAGCCCCTGCACACAACACCACTGCATCATATTTATCGACCAGTTCCTGAGTAAGGATGTCCTTGCCTACTTCTGTATTCAGGGCGAATTGAATTCCGGATGCTTTCATCAGGTCGATTCGCCTTTCCACGATTCGTTTTTCGAGCTTCATGTTGGGGATCCCGTACATCAGCAGACCACCTGGTCTGTCGTTTCTTTCGTAAACCATGACGTCATGCCCTACGAGATTTAAATAATAGGCTGCTGATATACCTGCAGGGCCTGAACCGACAACCGCAATTTTCTTCCAGGTTAATTTGGTATTTTTAGGAGCTACCCAGCCTTCAACAAAGGCTTTCTCTATGATTTCATATTCAAGACTGTTGATGGTAACGGGCTCCATAATATGCCCTTCTGTACAAGAACCTTCACAAGGGGCAGGGCAGACTCTCCCCGTAAATTCCGGGAACGGGTTGGTCCTAATCAGCCTTTTATAGGCATCCTCCCACTGCCCCTTGTGAACTAGCTCATTCCACTCCGGGATAAGATTGCGCACAGGACATCCGGCTGCCATGCCGTTTAACAGAACCCCCCCATTGCAAAAAGGAACTCCGCAGTCCATACATCTCGCGCCCTGATTCTTTAGGACCTCAGAATCAGAAGGAAGCCTTAGTTCATTCCAGTCTTTGATTCTTTCTTCTGGAGGACGTTTCTTCGGATTGACTCTTTCATACTCTAAAAATCCAGTCGCTTTTCCCATTGTAAGTCCCACCTTAATTTCCTAAAGTCATTTAATGTTTAAAATGCTCTTCGAACGCGACCATCAAGGCTTCTTCGCCGCTTAAGCCCGCCTTGTGAGCCTTATCAATGTTTTCTAGCATGCGTTTGTAATCTTTAGGAATGACCTTGCTGAATCTCAGCGAATAGCCTTTCCAGTCATCAAGAATCTTCTTTCCCTGTGGACTGCCGGTATACTCAACATGTTTTACAATCATATCCTGGATTTCACTCAGCTCTTCTTTAGATTCTACTTTTTCAAGTAACACCATAGACTTGTTGCAGTATATGTCGTCAAAATCCAGAATATATGCTACACCACCTGACATTCCCGCAGCGAAGTTCCTTCCTGTTTTACCTAGAATAACCACCTTGCCGCCTGTCATATACTCACAGCCATGGTCACCCACACCTTCAACAACTGCCTTAATTCCGCTATTCCTGACGCAGAATCTTTCTCCTGCGATTCCGTTGATATAAGCTTCTCCTGAAGTTCCCCCGTAAAAGGCGACGTTTCCGATCAGGATATTTTTCTCGGGCTCAAAGTCAGAAGTTTTGGGAGGATAAACCATAATTTTGCCACCGGAAAGGCCTTTTCCTAAATAATCATTTGAGTCGCCTTCCAGTTCAAGAGACATTCCTTTGGGAATAAAAGCTCCAAAGCTCTGTCCAGCTGAGCCTACAAAGGTAAGTTTGATGGTATCTTCGGGAAGTCCATTTTCGCCATATCGCTTCGAAATTTCACTTCCGATGATTGTTCCGACAACTCTGTCAACATTATTGATCTTCAGTTTAGCCCTTGCGGATTTCTGGTTCTCAAGCGCCTGCTGACATATCCTAAGTAGTTTCTTCATGTCGAGTGATTTTTCCAGCATATGGTTCTGCGACTGGGTGTTGAATCGACTGACATCAGAGCCCGCATACGGTTGATACAGAATCTGAGCTAGATTTAGATTTGAAGCTTTCCAGTGCTTAATATTTTCTTTGGTCTTTAGTCTATCTGTCCGTCCAACCATTTCATGAATTGTCCTAAAACCTAGTTTAGCCATAATTTCCCGCATTTCCTGTGCGACAAATCGCATGAAGTTCTCAACATATTCAGGTTTACCTGTAAAGTTTTTTCTTAATGTTTTATCTTGAGTGGCTATCCCTACAGGGCACGTGTTGAGATTACAAACCCTCATCATGACACATCCTATGACAATAAGGGGTGTTGACGCAAAGCCAAATTCCTCTGCTCCCAGCATTGCCGCGATAACAACATCCCTACCAGTCAGGAGCTTTCCATCGGTTTCCAGAACAACCCGGTCTCTTAACTTGTTGAGAACCAAAGTCTGATGAGTCTCTGCAAGTCCAAGCTCCCATGGGAGACCAGTATTTCTAATGCTGGTTCTAGGAGAAGCGCCTGACCCTCCATCATATCCACTGATCAAAATCACGTCCGCTTTTCCTTTGGCTACCCCTGCCGCAATAGTTCCTACACCCACTTCAGAAACAAGCTTGACGCTAATTCGTGCATCTTTGTTAGCATTTTTTAAGTCGTGGATTAGTTCCGCCAAATCTTCAATTGAATAGATATCGTGATGGGGCGGTGGCGATATAAGATCGACGCCTGGAGTTGAATGCCTTACCTTGGCAATTTCCGGATACACCTTACGTCCAGGAAGCTGGCCACCTTCACCAGGTTTTGCTCCCTGAGCCATTTTTATTTGTATCTCTTGAGCATTCACCAGGTAGTTGCTGGTTACGCCGAAGCGTCCTGAAGCAACCTGTTTGATACCACTTTTCTTAGAGTCCCCGTTGGCCATGGTTTTGAAGCGTTCGCTATCCTCTCCACCTTCACCTGAGTTACTCTTCCCCCCCAGTCTGTTCATGGCGATAGCAAGACATTCATGCGCTTCCTTGCTGATTGAGCCATATGACATTGCCCCGGTTTTAAACTTTTTGACGATGGAATCAACCGCTTCCACTTCTTCAATTGGAAGCGTATCCCCGGTATTGTACTTGAAATCAAGAAGATCCCTTAGGGTACATATTCCTACTTGCTTGACACTTTTTGAGAAATTTTTATAGAGGGAGTAATTTCCTTCCCGGCATGCTTTTTGAAGGATATAAATGGTTTCAGGGTTATAAAGATGGATTTCTCCGTCCTCTTTACACTGAAAGCACCCACCCACTTCAAGAGTGTCTGTATACGGGGAATTTTCAAGATAGGCGCTTTCATGCCGCATCTGATTTTCTATGGCAATTTCTTCCATCCCTATACCTTCCACTCTTGATGGGGTCATCGTGAAATACTTGTCGATAAAATCCTTCCTAAGACCCACTGCCTCAAAGATTTGCGCTCCGTGGTAGCTCCGCATGGTTGAGATTCCCATTTTAGTGAGGACCTTAAGAATACCCTTGACAGAAGCCTTTATGAAGTTCTTTTGGCCCTCTTCGCCAGTTAGTCCTCCCAGCAACGCTTTTTCCGAAAGATCCTTAATGGTTTGAAAGGCTATATATGGATTAATGGCTGTGACACCATACCCAATTAGGGTGCAGAAATGGTGCACTTCCCTTGGTTCTCCCGATTCCAGTACAATTCCCAGATTAGTCCTAATCTCTTTTCTGATCAAGTGGTGGTGAAGTCCCGAAGATGCCAGAAGTGCAGGAATGGGTGCATAGATCTCATTAACCCCTCTGTCAGAAAGAATAATGATATTGGCACCTTCACTGATCGCTTTATCAGTTTCTCTGAAAATCCTCTCCAATACCTTTTCCATTGACTTTGCCCCTTCAGAGGCTTTATAAAGGATGGATAGGGTCACTGTTTTAAACTTGTCATTGTTGAGATGCTTAATTGTATTCAGCTGTTCATTGGTCAATATCGGATGTTCCAAGAATATACTGGCTGAATTTCTTTGATCGGAATCCAGTAGATTCCCAGTACCCCCAAGGTGTGTGCTACTTGAAGTGACGATATCTTCTCTTATTCCGTCAATTGGGGGATTGGTGACCTGGGCAAAAAGTTGTTTAAAATAAAGGTACAGCATCTGGGGTTTTTCAGATAATACAGCGAGCGGCGAATCCATACCCATGGCGCCAATAGGATCAACGCCTTGTATCACCATAGGCAGAATTGTTTTCGTTATATCCTCGAAAGTATATCCAAAAGCTTTTTGCAGCTTAATCAGATTCTTCGATACTTCCTCTTCCTTCGCTTTCTCAACCGGCATATCGTTCAGATTAACAATATGCCGGTTATTCCATTCTGCATAGGGCTGTAATATCGAAACACTTTCCTTGATTTCTTCGTCAGAGATAATTCTCTGCGCTTCGGTATCGATCAGCAACATTTTGCCCGGTTCCAGCCTACCTTTGTATTTTATATTTTCAGGTTTGATGTCCAAGACCCCGACTTCTGAGGCAAGGATAACCTTATCATCTTTTGTTACATAATACCTTGAAGGCCGGAGTCCGTTTCTATCCAGTACTCCGCCGATGACCACTCCGTCAGAGAAAGCCATGGCTGCAGGACCATCCCAAGGCTCCATTAAAAAATCATGGAATCGATAAAAGTCTTTTTTTTCTTTTGACATTAACTCATTCTTTTCCCAAGGTTCAGGAATCATCATCATCACAGCATGGGGAAGTGACCTTCCAGTGAGGTGTAGGAATTCAAGACTATTGTCGAACATCGCAGAATCACTTCCAGATTCATCGACGATCGGAAATACTTTTGAGAGATCCTCAAAGAGCGGTGAAACAATGCATTTTTGTCTCGCCTTCATCCAATTGACGTTCCCTCTAATTGTATTGATTTCGCCGTTGTGAACAATATATCGGTTAGGATGTGCCCTTTCCCAGCTAGGGAAGGTGTTGGTGCTGAACCTTGAATGAACCATAGCCAACGCAGATACAAAATCAAGGTCTGCAAGATCAAGATAGAAATTTCTAAGTTGTTCTGCTGTAAGCATACCTTTATACACGATGGTTTTGGAGGAAAGGCTGGAAAAATAGAAGGTCCCCCCCTTGTCTTCACACATCGGAACGATAACTTCTTCTGCCCTTTTTCTAATAATATAAAGTTTTCTTTCAAAATCCATGTCATTCGAGATGCTGGCATCTTTTTCGATAAAGACCTGGATGAATCTCGGCATGACAGCTTTTGCGCCTTCACCGATGGTCGTCTTTTCGATTGGAACTTCTCTCCAGCCTAGGATCTTCTGGCCTTCCTCGTGAACAATTCTCTCAAAAGTTTCTATCTGCGTTTTTCTAAAATCATCATACCTGTGGGCAAATACCATACCTACACCGTAGCTGCCTTTTTCCGGCAGAGCAAAGCCCAACACATCACATTCCCTTTTAAAGAAATCGTGGGGTATTTGCGTCAGTATTCCGGCTCCATCACCCGTATTTTCATCCGCTCCGCTTGCCCCTCTGTGGCTTAGGTTCTCAAGAACAGTTAAAGCTTCATCTATAATGTCATGAGACTTCTCTCCCTTGATATTAACGACAAATCCCATACCGCATGCATCATGTTCTAACGCTGGATCATAAAGACCCTGATTCTTTGGTAAACCATAACTTTGCATAATACACACCCTTTACTGGAGTCTATAGTTTTCTATGAAAAAAATTGCGACCTTTATATAGTACAGATACAATTTTAATTTTAACATATTCATGGATTTAAAATAACAGAAAGCTTCAATGTATTATGTATTTTTACATAATTCTTCTTTTATCAGAGAAAAAGCGCGCACTTAGGCTTAATGTCAGCTTTTTTAGCTAAGCCGAAGATTCTAGTTATTAGTTATTAGTTATTCCTCGATTGGACCAAGATATACTCGAGGAACGCGCTTAGATATTCCACAGACCACTTCATAGCTAATGGTTCCCATCCATTCAGCCATTTCTGTTGCTGTAATTTGATCATACCCATCTTTACCCAAAATCGTGACCACATCGCCTACTTTTACGCCCGGTATCTTGGTCACTTCCAGCATCGTTTGATCCATACAGACCCGCCCAATCATGGTGGATCGTTTCCCATGAACGAGCATTTCGCCCTGATTGGACAGTGCCCTGCGCAGACCATCCGCATATCCAATAGGGATTGTCGCCACACGAGTAGGGTAGGCTGCTTGAAATGTGCGGCCATAACTGACGCTTTCTCCTGCCTTGATATTTTTAACATGAGAAACTTTCGCTTTCCAAGACATCACTGGTTCCAAGCCAACAGTTCCACTAATCTGAGAAGAAGGTGTAAGCCCATACAGACTAATTCCGGGACGGACTAACTCAAAATGAGATTCTGGGAACTGCAGGATCGCCGCACTGTTGGCTGCATGACGAATCGGAATCGTTAACCCAGCTTTTTTGAGTTTGTCATAAAAGGTCTGAAAGCGGTTTAATTGTTCCCTGGCAAACGAGAGATCTCTTTGATCTGCCGTAGCAAAGTGGGTGAAAATCCCTTCAACAAACAAATTGGGCAAAGCCGCAATTTTCATAATCTCGGCAAAGTCTTTTTCTCGAAATCCAATCCGATTCATGCCTGTATCTATTTTTATATGTAATCTCGCCGTTCGATCTTGTTTCACGGCCGCCTCAGAGAGCGCTTGTGCCTGGGACAATTGGAAAATAGCCGGGATGATCTCTTCCTTAACGACAGTATCCCATGCTTCCAACTCGATAGCCCCGAGGACCAGGATAGTCAGCTCAGGAAACACGGCTTTAATTTCTAAAGCTTCTTCCAATAAAGCGACGCCATAGCGCTTAGCGCCACACGCCTTCAGTGTTTTCACAACCGGAATGACCCCATGCCCGTAGGCATTAGCCTTAACAATTGGCATCATTTCACTTCGAGTATACGCCTGAAGCTTAACGAAATTTTCTCTTAACGTTTGGAGATTCACCTCAGCCCAAACATGTCGCACCCCCATGAACTCATCCCCTTATTCTTCTATTTAGCTCAAGTTCCAGCTCCCGCCGTGCTTTAGGAAGCTTATCCGCTACTTCTGATGCCGTGAATCCTGACCACCCATAGTCTTCGGCTAAAACATCTGCTGCTTTTCCATGCAAATATACGCCCAGGCACGCCGCTTCGAGTGGTGCAACCCCTTGAGCCAACCAGGCCAATATGCTACCGGTGAGCACATCTCCCGTTCCGCCTGTTCCAAGGCCTGGATTACCTGTTGGGTTGAAAAAAGCACGACCGTCTGGAGAAGCAATAATAGTAACAGACCCTTTTAAGACTATGACCGCTTCCCATTCAACGGCTTTCGCCACGACAAGATCTAGTCGATTATTCTCAACCTCTTCAACACTACACTGGCAAAGTCGCGCCATTTCGCCCGGATGGGGTGTAAGAATTAGTGGACCTATGGCATTTCTCAAACCCAGTAAACCCAGTTCTAAGGCAACCAGATTAAGGGCATCTGCGTCCAGGACTACCGGGCAACGTATGCTTCTCAAGATCTCCTTTAAGACTGACGTAAACTCAGGATTTTGACCTAGACCCGGACCAACCGCCAGGGCCTGCGCACTCTCAGACCGTTCTATGATCACCGGCCAAGCGTCAACGTTCAGGCAATCGTCTCCAGGAGCAGACCAAATCGTCGCCTCCGTGATAGCTGTATCTACTTCATGCGCGATTCCCTCGGGAGTAACTATTTGCAACAGTCCCAGCCCGCTCCGCAAAGCCCCCCGTCCCGCTAAAACAGCTGCCCCGCTCATTCCTTTAGCACCTGCCACCAGAATCCCCTTGCCATGAGTTCCTTTATGCCCTTTCAGACTGCGGATGGGTAGCATTTTGCCCACAACATCATCGGTTAATACAAACGTTGAAATGCTTTCATCCTCAAAGTAGGATGCAGGAATGGAAATAGGATCCACAACAACCCTTCCACAATAGTCTGGTCCTTCACCAAGAAAAAGACCCCATTTAGGAAGTCCGAAGGTGACCGTAGTTTGGGCGTGAATGGCAGTACGGTAAACCTTACCAGTATTAGCCTCCACCCCACTTGGGAGGTCAATCGAGACCACAAATCCCGCAGCCCGGTTTACTTCATCCACATATTCTTCTACTAAACTAGGCAACGCACCCCGCAGCCCAATCCCAAATAATGCATCCACAACAACGTCGGCTTGAGCTAGCGCTAAACGCGTCAAACGGTGTTGATTCTCCCCTTTAATGACAAAGCATTTCCCCGTGGTTCCTTGAAAGAGCCGTAGATTTACAGCTGCATCTCCCTTTAACTCCTTTAAACTAACAAATAAAAAGACAGTGACATCCATACCTTCGAGTAATAAATGTCGAGCAACGGCCAAGCCATCGCCACCATTGTTGCCCTTACCAACTAAGATGACTGCTTTTCGTCCGCTTAAATCTTTCTCGGACTTGTCCGTCTTGACAACCCAACGTCGTATTTCTTCGACAACTGCCCAAGCCGCATTTTCCATCAGGAGTATACTTGGAATGCCATAATGATGCATGGCTTTTTCTTCAATCTGCCGCATCTGTTCCGCGTTGACCACACGCACTATTCCCACCTCCGTCCAATTTCATTGGCTTCAGCTTAAAATCGCAAACGCCATCGCCTGTGTTCGATTATGGGATAAACTAACTCGCACTTGGGATCCGCCTCGGTGCACAACCAACTCCATAGCTCTAGAGCTCAGATAGACTAGGGGTTCTCCGCTTGAATCACTATTTAAGATTTCTATATCATGCCAGGTCAAGCCACGGAGACCTGCTCCCAACGCTTTAAGAACAGCCTCTTTTCCAGCGAAACGGGCTGCATAACTCTGGATGCCTTTGTTGATTAAGTTCTCTCGCTCTCGAGTCGTGAAAAGACGTTCATACAATTTGGGTTGCCGTTTAAACGCCTTAGCGACTCGCTCGATTTCAATGATATCAAGTCCAGGATACATTTTGCATAACTCCAAATCATCTAATTAATTGACGTATACCCGATTCGCCGGACACAGGGAAGTTAGTGTAAACTAAACCTGTGGGGGGCGAAAATTATGTCAAACAACGGGAAACGGTATGATAAAGAATTCAAGGCAGATATAGTTCGTTTGGTACGTGAAGAAAA
>DASRMG010000190.1:0-8766 GCA_035648035.1 Desulfosporosinus sp.
GATCTTGCCCAGTGGAGGCTGATGCATATAGGTGCGCAGCCGGTTCCACCCAGCTTAATTCGGCGCTGGAAAAAGTATTTTCCCGACCATCTTTATGATACGAATTATGGCCTAAGTGAATCTGCTGGTCCCGGATGCGTCCATTTAGGTACTGACAATATTCATAAAGTTGGCGCAATCGGAATACCGGGTCACAATTGGGAAGCCAAGATTACGGACGAAAATGGAGGTTCTTTAAGCCAGGGACAGGTTGGGGAATTAGCTGTCAAGGGGCCGGGTATGATGAAATGCTATTACAATGACCCTGAAGCGACTGATGCCGCAATCAAAAGTGGCTGGTTGTTTACCGGAGATATGGCCCGTATTGATGAAGACGGCTTCATTTATTTGGTTGACAGAAAGAAAGATGTAATTATCACTGGGGGAGAAAATTTATATCCGGTAGAAATTGAAGATTTTCTCCGTGCGCATAACGCTATTAAGGACGTCGCAGTCATCGGATTGCCAGATGAGCGACTGGGTGAGATCGCAGCTGCTATCATAGAACTTAAACCGGGCTGCAGGTGTAATGAGGAAGAAATAAAGTCGTTCTGCGCTCGAATGCCTCGTTATAAACGTCCTCGTAAAATAATATTTGACCAAGTCCCGCGCAATCCTACTGGGAAGATTGAAAAACCACGTTTGAGGGAAAAATACGGCGGATCAAGTTTAGTGGCTACGCAAACGGAGAGATAATATGTGTAGGCTATGTAACCGACTTTAAAGAGGTACTAAGAACATTTTAAAACATGACTGATGATCTGCTTGAAATTCGCTTCTTCCTACATATTTGAAATTAGTTATAAAACACTTGGAAACTGGAGAAGTGAGAGATCCTAATCCTATTGCCTTTAACTTTGGATAATATAAATAAAAGGAATTGTAAAAATGAAAAGACATGAAACAAGTACTTCTTTTGGTAGAATTTTAGCACGAAAGATGGGGAAAATAATGTTGATTTCAGTTTCTATCATTACTTTATGCCTCATTGCACTTTCGGTTATTTTATTAATACAAAGTCCTGGGAAAATGAACCGATTGCTAAACTAAAATAGAAATTGAGTTACTTCATTGTAAGATTGTTTTGAGCTATATGTTTCCCAGGACAGGGCACGTGGAGACCTGTGTACTGCTATATCACAAGGATTATACGGTCGGCGGAAAGGGTAAGAAGGTAACGGTTGAGGTTGGGATGAATAAGTAAAAACAAATAGCCACTTATAGTAAAGGGCATCTGCTGGGTAAAGGCAGGTGCTTTTTAATATGGGTGGATATATAAAAATTATCTGGAAAGTGACGAAACAAGCTATACTTTCAAGCTATCATTGTTTATGCTAAAGGAAGTATTTAACAAGGGAGATCATGATTCAGAAAAATGTCCATGGACTGTGGTAATATGTTATAGGTAGCCAGTGTTAGGTAAGTTATTCCTATCACGTGGTAATTAAAATTGCACATATACCAAAAGAGAGGGAGAACGATATGGCTCATAACGATCTAACCTTTTTCACGAATGAACCTGAAAGAAATCTATATGATCGCTTTAATAGTATACTTAAAAGCAATACTCAGTTCTTCGATATACTTGTTGGATATTTCCGTACTAGTGGATTCTTTTTACTCTATCCTGCCATGGACGATATCGAAAAAATCCGTATTCTTGTGGGACTTAATGTTGACGCAAAGACAGTAGAAATAATCAATCAGGCAAACGTTGAAATAACACTTGAAAGTTTTTCTCATAAGGAAGCAAAACAAATGTTTGCGAACGCAATTGAAAATGAGTTTAGCGTTTCCGACGATTCATTTGATGTAGAGCAGGGTGTAAAGACCCTAATTGAATGGATAAAAAACGGTAAAATTGAAATGCGGATGTATCCCGAAGCTTCTATTCACGCTAAAGTATATATCATGAGGAAGGATATGGATAAAGTACCTGATCAATATGGCAGTGTAATCACTGGCTCTAGTAATTTCTCCATGGCAGGATTAAAAAATAATCTCGAATTCAATGTAGAGCTTAAAGATAGCAGAGATGTTGAATTTGCACTTAATAAGTTTGAGGAACTCTGGAAACAAAGTGTTGAAATTTCAGATATATACGTCGACACTATCAAGGAAAAAACCTGGCTTAAAGATGACGTCACCCCTTATGAGTTATACATAAAAACCCTCTATGAGTTCTTTAAAGAGGAAATAAATCAAGATAGAGAAGCGTTGCTTAATGAACTGATACCCGACGGCTATATGCGGTTGCAATATCAGATTGATGCAGTAACACAGGCGAAAAAAATATTAGAAGCATATGGCGGAGTATTCATTGCAGACGTTGTCGGTCTCGGAAAAACATATATCTGCGCCATGCTGGCCAAAACTCTGAAAAATAAACGAAAACTCATTATTTGTCCACCAGTATTGGTTGATTACTGGGACAGGGTAATGAAAGAGTTTGACGTAGTTGCCGATGTTGTTTCCCTTGGCAAGCTCGACAGGATTCTTGAGGACGAAGCAACTCTTAACCAATATCAATATGTATTTATAGATGAAGCCCACAGGTTTAGAAATCAGGATACCGAGGCGTTTAAACTGCTACATGAAATCTGCTATAACAAAAAAGTTATTTTGATATCTGCAACTCCAATAAACAACTATTCCAGTGATATCGAAAACCAAATATATCTCTTTCAGCCTAAGCACAATAGTACCATTATGCCAAACACAAAGAACCTTGCAGGATTTTTCAGCAGGTTGAACAGAAGCATCAAGAAGCTGGAAAAAGGTTCGCCAGAATACTACGCCCAGCTTAAACGCAATTCGGAAAGTATAAGAGATAACCTGCTGAGACACATAATGGTTCGACGTACTCGTAAAGAAATCATGGAATTCTATGCCGATGATTTGAACAAGCAAGGTTTAAAGTTCCCTACACTGGGTATTCCAAAAAAAGTTGTCTATATTTTTGACAAGGATATTGACGAAGTCTTCAAGGAAACGATGCACTTAATTAGAAGTCTTGACTACGCTCGATACTCTCCGTTGCTTTACCTAAATGATAATAAAAAATACGCATCTATGATGGTTGCTCAGCGCAACATGAGTGGATTTATGAAATCCATACTTGTTAAGCGTCTGGAATCAAGTTTCTATGCCTTTAAAATGACGCTTGGGAGGTTTATTGACTCCTACCAGAAGTTCATTATAATGTGTAAAGCTGGAGACGTTTATATTAGCAAGAAAGTAAATGTCTACGATCTTTTGGATAGTGGAGATGATTCAACGTTAATGGAGTTGGTAGATGGCGATAAAGTTCAGCACTTCAAACTGGAAGAGTTCAGCAGTTCGTTCATTCCTTCTCTGGAGAGGGACTTGGCAATGTTGCAGAGGTTAAAAGAGCATTGGACGGAAATTACCGTGGATCCAAAGCTTGCTCAGTTCAAGAAAGAGCTTAAGACCAATAAAGTACTCTCCGATAATAAAATTATTATCTTCACAGAGTCCAAAGAAACTGCAGGATACCTAGGCGATGCATTAGCTGAAACATATGGAGATAGAGTTGTGGTGTTCAGTGGAGAGAGTAGTGAATATCTTAAACGTGACATAGAGCGTAGCTATAACCCGTTGTATAAAGATGCCGGGCAGGATAAATATAACATCCTTATTACCACGGATGTGCTTGCGGAAGGAGTAAATCTTCATCGTTCTAATGTGGTGATCAACTATGATTTGCCCTGGAATCCCACAAAAATCATGCAACGAGTTGGCCGTATTAACCGTGTTGGGACAGAACATGACAAGATATATGTGTTTAACTTCTTCCCTACTTCACAAACGGATGCTCAACTTCCCCTCAAGGACAGGATTATTGAAAAGATACAAGCATTCCACGATACTTTGGGTGAAGACTTTAAATACCTTTCCGAGGATGAGCAAGTTTCATCGCATAAGCTCTATAGTGATTTGACCGAGAGTCTGGAAGATGATGAAGAAAGTACAAATCCAGAACTTGCTTACCTTGCGGTAATAAGGCAGATAAGAGACAGTGAAACAGATTTTTTTGATAAAATAAAATGCTTGCCTATTAAAGCAAAATCAGGAAAGTATAGCAATGCTATTGAAAACAATGCAACAATCACTTTCCTTCGTAAAGGATATTTGAAGACATTTTACAAGACTGAAGGTGAAGTGACCGAAGGACTTACTTTTATGAAGGCCATTGGATATATCAAGGCCGAGAGAGATACAAAAACGATCAAAGTCGAAAAGGATTATTATAAACATCTTAATAAAAACAAGCAGGCATTTGATGATAAGTTGTTCGAAGAGATCGAAGTCGTGGCAGACAAAGTATCTGTAACCGGTAATGACGCTAAAATTATCAAAATACTCAAGGCATTGGCACGGTGCAAGAAGTTTACCGATGAACAGGACAAGCTGATTGCTAAAATGATAACAATGTGGGAGAATGGCGAAATGCCTCAAGCTCTTACAAAACAGATTCTAAAAGATATCAAAGAAATAAATAACGAGTTACAAGCATTTTATGAAATATTTGACCGCATACCTGATCGTTACTTTGCAGGACGAGCCGAGAAGAAAACCAGCTCGGAGGCAGTACGGCAGGTTATCCTATCTTGCTTCATGTGGAACGGAGGAATAGCTGATGGATGCTAAATCGCAGATTTTAAAGGAGACCTTTGAAAATGAGTTTTCCATGCACACGTTTACTCGCTTTACAAGGGAGTTTTTCAATACGATAGAGATTGTAAATCCCGATAAGAAGAACATCAATTATCTCTCGGAGTATGCGTTTTATATTGCCTCCCATACTCATGTTGCTAATTATGTCGATAGCGAACGTAATCGCATTGCAATATTTGCTGTGGAGCTGAGAAGTGGAAACAGCATCGAAAGGGCAAGAAGTGTGCAAAGAAACTTTGTATCTAGACTGCTAAACGGAAGCGGACAAGATGCCGCCGTTGTTGCGTTTTATAATGATAATGAGTCTAGATGGAGACTTTCGTTCGTGCGTCTTGATTATGAATTTGCAAAAGGACGTGTAAAAACAAAGCTTACTCCGGCAAAGAGATTTTCGTATCTTGTTGGCAAGGGTGAACCCTGCCATACTGCAATGGAACAGCTATTCCCTATATTTCTAAATGAACAATACAATCCTAACATTGATAAAATCGAGGAAGCATTTAGCGTCGAAGCAGTTACAAAAGGGTTTTTTGATAAGTATAAGGATAAATATTTTGAGCTCAAGGAGTACCTTGATAATAATGAGCAATTCATAGAAGAGGCTAATTTACATCAGTTTACAAGTGAACAATTTGCTAAAAAACTGATGGGACAGCTTGCTTTCCTGTACTTTCTACAGAAAAAAGGCTGGCTTGGTGTAAAGGTCGTTCCTCATGTGTTGAATGATAAGCAATACAACAATGCCTTTTATAGCACAAATAAGGCAGCAAAAGAGATCATGCCTAAGATGTATACACAGATAGAGGCAGGCCAATATAAACTACGGATCGGTTTGCTTCCCGATATAGCTGACAATGATGCTGATATTTTGGCAGGCTGTTTTAAAGCAGAACCTTGGGGTAGCGGCACTAAGACCTTTATCCGTGATCTTTACACTAATTGCTTAAAACATCAGGGAAAGAACTTTTTTGATGACTATTTGGAACCGCTATTTTATGAAGCACTGAACCACAAGCGTGGAGATAGTCATTATTATAAAAAATTTAACTGTAAAATTCCGTTTTTAAATGGTGGACTTTTTGAACCGCTCGATAACTATGACTGGAAGTATTCTAACTTTGCCATACCCGATGAGATGTTTTCAAACCGTCATATCAAAAATGATGAAAGAGAAGCAGATGGCATTCTTGATATATTTGACCGCTATAACTTTACTATGAATGAGGACGAACCTCTGGAGCGTGAAGTAGCTGTAGACCCTGAAATGTTGGGTAAGATATTTGAAAATCTTCTAGATGCAAAGGATAGAAAATCCAAGGGAGCATTCTATACCCCTCGTGAAATAGTTCATTACATGTGTCAAGAGAGCCTTATTAATTATCTCGTTAATGAAACAGGCATATTTTATGAGGACATAAAGGAATTTATCCTTTATGGCGAGATTATGAAGGATGAGGACTGCAATGCCAATAAGGAAATTACAGGTAAAGAAACGCTACTGATACCCAAAAGTATATTTGATAACCTAAGAGAAATCGACAAGGCACTAGATAATGTAAAAGTAGCTGACCCAGCCGTCGGTTCCGGTGCTTTCCCGCTCGGCATGCTCTCCGAAATCATCAGGGCAAGAGGGAATATCACAGAATACTTTGTACGTCAGATTCCGTCAGATAAGAAATTTGATCGCAAGCTGATGTATCAAAACCGCGATCCATATCGGATGAAATGGGATACTATCAAGAACTGCATTTTTGCTGTGGACATCGAGGCTTCTGCCGTGGATATAGCCAAGCTGCGCCTTTGGCTATCGCTTGTGGTTGATCAGGAGGTGTCTTCAGGTAATGAGGATTCCTTCTTTGCAAATGACAATAAAGATCCTCATCCGCTCCCGAACCTTGATTACAATATTATGTGCGGCAACAGCTTGATGGATGAATTTGAAGGTGTCCAGCTGTTTGACGATTCGCTTTTGACAAAGAAGCAACATAATACAACCGCAGCCGCCGATGGATGGCAGATTTCGCTCTTCAGTGATACTGTAGGACGAATGACTGAAGACCTATTTAAAGAGCAGGACAGGCTTTTCGGTGAAGAGGATACTGAACGCAAATCGGCTATAAAGAAAAAGATTGATAAGATCATAAATGATATAATTCGTGCAAAGCTCACAAGAGATAACAATATTGAGGGGCTTGCTAAATATAACCAGAGCCTGAAGCAGAAAACCAAACCCTACTTCTTATGGAAACTTGAATGTGCGAGAATATTTAAGGAGAAGGGTGGATTTGATATTGTGATTGGTAATCCACCGTATGTTGGGGAAAAAGGAAATAAAGAGATGTTTCAAGCCATTGCAAAAACTTCGTTAGGAAAGAAGTTTTATTTAGGTAAAGTAGATTTGTTTTATTTCTTTTTTCACTTAGCCTTAGATATAGGTAAACAACATTCGCAAGTTGCTTTTATCACAACTAATTACTATATCACCGCATCGGGCGGACGTAAATTGCGTGCTGATTTTAAAGAAAGAGCAAGAGTTACTAAACTTATTAATTTTAACGAACTCAAAATATTTCAGTCTGCATTAGGACAGCACAATATGATAACGATTTTAACAAAAGGAGCTTTTGATAATATAAATGTTAAAACCTGTGTAACAGCAAGGAAAGGGTTAGCTAGTAGCGAGATACTATCAAAAATAGTGGCTGGTAATGATGAGGAAACCACATACTCTAGTTTTGAGCAAAACGGATTATATGATGGAACAGAAAACTATATTAGATTAGCTGGAGTTGGAAATGAAGATAATCCGATAGACAAAATACTTAACAAAATTGCATTTAATAATACCTTACTGGGCTCTATCTGCAATGTAAACATAGGAATGAGAACTGGGGCGGACAAGGTATCTCCTTCTTACATTGAACAATATAATTTGACTTTTCCTAAAAATACAGGGATTTACGTTTTAACAGATAAAGAGAAACATAATCTAAATTTAAGTGAATTTGAAGTAAGTTAGTTCCTTTCTTTAAAAATTCAGATATTAAAAAGTATTACAGTAAAATAAGCAACGACTTATGGCTAATAGATTTAGCAATTCCTAAAAATCAGGGTTTAAATCTTAAAACTATTCCATCTTTATTTAAGCATATTGAAAAATTCAAAGATGTCTTAATTAACAGAAAATCAAATGATAATGGACTTCAGGCCGTAATACGTAATGGATACTGGTGGGCATACACGATGAGACAACTTGATTTTTCTCAGCCCAAAATAGTAGCTCCACAGAGATCCAAAAGTAATACTTTTGGATATAACGAAGTTATATGGTACGCAAGTATGGACGTGTATTTTATAACAGCAAAAGAAAACAGTAATGTAATGCTAAAATATGTATTGGCATTATTGAATTCCAAATTATATTATCTGTGGCTATACAATCGTGGAAAAAGGAAGGGGGAATCGTTAGAATTATACCAACAGCCTTTATCTGAGATACCTATTAAGGAAATATCCAAAGAGCAACAGCTGTCTATAGTTGAATTAGTTGATCATATATTAATAGTGAAAAAAGATGACCCAACAGCAGACATCACTTCAATTGAAATGCAAATTGACCAATTGATCTATGAAATATATGACTTATCTAAGGATGAAATTAAAATTATAGAGGGGGACTAAAACATGGCAGAAATCAAATTCGAAATCAAAGAAACAATCGGGGTCCTATCAGAATCAGCAAAAGGGTGGTCGAAAGAACTAAGCCTTGTTAGTTGGAACGATAATGCCCCAAAGTATGACATCAGGGAATGGTCGCCTGATCATGCTAAGATGGGCAAGGGTGTTACATTGACAGCGGAGGAGTTAAAGAAAATAAGGGATCTTCTAAATGGAATGGGGTTAATTTAGGCCCAAAATCTAGAGTACAGAAGGAGATATGAATGGCTACAAATATTTTACACGAAGTTCAGTATAATCACGGGAGTTTTCCAAGAGAAATCCTGCTTAAAGCGATTGATCAAAAGGATG
>DASRMG010000191.1:0-9610 GCA_035648035.1 Desulfosporosinus sp.
TTTTTCGGAAAGCTGTTTAAGCTTGTGAAATTATGAATAAGTAACCCAATATTTGTCCAAATATAAACACTTGTAGCGTTACTAGCAGCAAAAAATGGATTCTCAGTTATTCCGTAAAATAACCATGCAAGTAGCATTGATAATGCAAATCGTTTTACTTTTTTATCGTCTATTTGCCTTACGCTTCTTATTGTAGTAATAATGAATCCGGACATGCCTAAGAAACCAAGTAAGCCCGTTCGTATTAATTGCTGTATGTAAGAACTATCAAATGTAATCTGGTTTGCAACAATAATTGAGTCGGCCTGGGCATCAAGTCCAAAACCAACAAGCCACTTTATCCCAGATAATTGCTGTATCTCGACATTCCAATTGGCTAACCGAAAACTCGACAACTCATTTAGTCTAGAAAACGGAATCTGTAAGTAACCAAAAAGTATTATTAAAGCAACCCACATACCCATTAAGCTTACGGTAATAAATACAAGAGAGTTTACTCTGAGCTTAGTTATTAGCAGACTTAAAGTATAAAATAATACACCAATAACCAAAGCTAACAGAGGAGTTCTACTGTCTGATAAATATACAACAATCAAAAAAAATATCATTGTTGCAATATATCGTTTTTTCATAGCATCAATAATACAAAGTGTTAAAGTCTCCATTACACCTAAATAAGCAAATAATGCAGCGGAGTTTGGGTTAATAAAAGAAAAATTATACCTTATCCGTAAATCTGAAGGATTGATATAAGATAAGCTCGTATAACTTAGAAGACCCATTAGAATAGCAAAAGCAAAAACTAGAGTAACCGACCAAAGCCATATGTTATTATAGGAAATAATATCTACATTTGAGCTAGGAATTATAATAAATGCAAGTAATAAGAGCAATAAATACGAAGCAAGATTTAGTAAAGCAGAGGTTAGATTTTCTGATTGAAATAAACTAAATCCAAGCAACCCGACCCAGATTAAGCCAGTTTTAAATAGTTTAGCGTTTATCTTATTAATGATAATAGGTTTTTTAGTGATGATTCTTTGGGAAAACAAAATAAAGGCTACTAAAACGATCATAATGAATTTCAAATTGTAGAAGACTTTAGCAACATCAAGCGACAAAAAGGAAATAAGATTTACAATGATGAATGCACTAATTATAATCTTTTCTACGTACTTTAACACTCTTTAGCCTCCAAAACATTAACAGGTAATCCAAGAGTAATGGTAAACATTTTATGCTTTAATGTTACTTATATTTTGGTAATGATACATATGTCAGATTAGCTGAACCACCTCTTATTCTGGTGTGCCATACCCAATGAATATAATTTTGTCATCCTTTGTATGTTGATTGATAGTCTGTTGTATAAATTAATCTTTCAGCATTGTCCTTCATGAATTTTTCTATAACCTGCTCATAGATCGCTGAATCCCTTCATGAGCGTATTTATTTTTTTCAGTTAATATCTATACATAGAACGTCCAGACCTTCTTCTGCTATACATACGGCAGTGAAAATCCAACATATATCCTGTTCATCTACCGCTATTTTCACGTTGTACCCCCGAGTACTTCTGTATCGTAGACAAACAGTTCATATGTTTTTCTAATATCATCTTGTCTATTAGAATGCTTTTTCCCATACTCAAAAGCATTCATAGATAAGGACTTATACTCTTCCTTACTCAAATTCATACAATGCTGCAATACTTTTCTGAACTTACCCTCATCACTTAACACAATATCCCAGCCCACACTAAGTTCCTCAAGCCCTCTCCAAGGGGTTTGATCGCTAATTATTACTGGGCAGCCTCCTATGAGTGCTTCCGATATTATATGACCAAAGTTTTCTCCTAAAGTTGGAAAGAGGAACACGTGGTGATCTTTGAACACACCCATTATCTCATCGTGATCCAGTAACCCTCTATATTCAACTTCTACATTCTGTGACAAGCTATTAATTACTTGTTCACATTCAGTCCAGTACTCTTTATCCTCCAAGGGCCCATAAATATTAAATTCAACTTTTCCGTCAAGGTCTTTAAGCAAGGCTATTGCTTTCTTTAAATTTTTCATTTGGTGTATTCTAGAAACAAACACCACCTTCAGCTCGCCTGGATATTTTTCTATATCCTTATCGTATTTGATTCTTCTGTAATCAGCCGTTAAGTTGTTGGCTACTTTGATATTGGTATTTTTCCCTAATACAATTTCTATATCATTTTTCTCTGTTTCGGTTGTCGCGTGCCACATGATGTCTTTATACAAACCTAAAGCTTTTGCTACTTTTATATATAACTTCTTTTTAGAGCTTTTCAAGCCTAATGCTCCTTGTGAAAATTGTCCTCTCGGTGCTAGAAGTATTGGTTTTGCAATTAGTCGTTTTAGCTTATTCAGCACAACAATTGCTATGCTGAATTTATAGGAAAAGAAGCTATTTAAATACAAAGCATCATAATCAACACTATTAATTATTTCTGTTAATCTACGCAAAGTGAGTTCTTTAGTATTTATATAGAACACTTTGGCACAGCCTACCTGAACCCATTTATCGGTTTTAACACCATGAAAAGGCTGTTCATCTCCTAGATCTCTATCGGAGGCTAAAATATAAAAATCAAGTTTATCCGATAAATTATCTACTAAGTTTTTAATTGACTGTATTGGCCCGCCGCCTTTAATGCTTGGCACATAATAGCCGGCTATAACTAAAACCTTCTTTTTCATTTTTCTCCCCACACAGTAATATTAACTATTTTCGCATAGCTCTGAATCAGCTTGACTACCTTTACCGAAACATTAGTATCAGAATAATCATCAGCCATAACTGTTTCCTCACTATTTTCAAACATCGCAACGGCGAGCTCTACCGCCTGCTCTACATCTTCACCTTTGAGACCACCAATAACAACAGTGCCCTTGTCAAGGACCTCTGGTCTTTCCGTAGAAGTTCTGATCAGAACTCCTGGAAAACTGAGCATTGCACTCTCTTCAGACAAGGTTCCGCTATCAGAGAGAACACAATATGCGTTCATCTGCAGATGGTTATAATCGATAAAGCCAAAAGGACTCATGCTCTGCACAAGAGGATGGAATGCAAATTCACGCTGTTCAATGAATTTCTTGCTTCTAGGATGCATTGAGTAAATAACCGGCATCTGATATTTTTCTGCAATTCTATTCACCGAGGTCATCAAAGATATAAAGTTATCTTCCAAATCGATGTTTTCTTCCCTGTGAGCCGAGAGCAGGATATACTGTCCTTTTTCTAATCCCAAACGCTCCAATACATCGGAAGCCTGTATTTTTTCCATATGGTCACGCAGCACTTCCCTCATCGGAGAACCAGTCACGAATATGGTCTTTCCATCTATACCTTCAGATAACAGATAACGTCTGCTGTGCTCTGTGTACGGAAGGTTGATGTCGGAAATGTGATCAACAATCTTTCTGTTAATCATCTCAGATACATTCCAATCCCAACAACGATTACCTGCCTCCATATGGAAGATAGGCACTTTTAGTCTCTTGGCTGAGATTGCCGCAAGAGCTGAGTTTGTATCGCCAAGAATGAGGAGTGCATCCGGTCTTTCTCTTTGAAGCACCGCATAGGACTTTGCTATGATATTTCCCATCGTTTCGCCAAGAGTGTCGCCCACACTGTCCAAATAATAGTCCGGGGCACGTAATCCCAAATCCTCAAAAAACACCTCGTTTAAAGTGTAGTCCCAGTTCTGTCCTGTGTGAACGAGGATATGATTAAAGTATTTATCACACGCCTTAATGCAGGCAGATAATCGAATAATCTCCGGCCGTGTACCGAGGATAGTCATGACCTTTAGTTTATTCCCGTCCAACTTATCTGCCACTCTCTACACCTCCTCATAGTAAGTGTCCGGTTTCTCCGGACTGAAGCATTCATTGACCCACATCAAGGTCACCATGTCTGAATCACCTAAGTTCTCTATGTTATGAGTATAACCGGTTGGAATGTCTACCACTTCCAACTTATCTCCGCTGACGTGGTATTCGATTACATGACTCTCTCCAATTTTTCTAAATCTAATAACCCCCGTACCGCTCACCACCAAGAACTTCTCATTTTTACTGTGGTGCCAGTGGTTGCCTTTCGTTATACCAGGCTTGGAGATATTGACGGATACTTGTCCTCTCTCGGGAGTACGAATGATTTCAGTAAAGCTTCCTCGATCGTCAACATTCATCTTTAAAGGATAGCTAAAGTCATCCTCTTGAAGGAAGCTCAAATATGTACTGTAGAGGTTCTTCTCCAATTCATTCGACATATCAGCAACAGAGAGATCATTTCTACTCTCTTTAAAACTGCGAATTGTATCAGCCAATGCCCCCAACTTGATAGAGTGTGTAACTGGAATGATACATTGACCATCTTCTACATTCGGCTTGCCTTCTATTGCTTTCAAGAATTCCTCAACTACATCATCAATATAACATAACGTAACGTATGCATCTGGATCGCTGACTTGGATTATAAGGTCTCGAGCGATGTTATAGCAAAAAGTCGCAACAACTGTATTGTAGTATGGTTTGCTCCACTTGCCGTAAATATTGGTTAAACGGTAGATGTACACTGGCGAGCCAGTGGTCTTGCCATATTCTATCAGAGCCCCTTCGCCCTGCTTTTTACTGTGGCCGTATGGATTGTCCCTCCCTACCTGTCGGCTTGAAGTAAAGACGATAGGGACTTTTTTTCCATTACGACAATTATATCTCTCTAATTCCTGAGTAATATGCGCTGTAAAATCAGCATTCCCTTCAAAGAAATCCTTCTCATCCTTTGATCTGTTGACACCTGCCAAATGGAAGATGAAATCACATTCTTCAAGGTATTCTGCTAACTCTGCATCTGTAGTTTGACGAGTTACCTTTAATAACTCATAGTTTCCATCTCGATCCAGAGTTGCACAGAGGTTTTTCCCTATAAAGCCGTTGGCTCCAGTTATAAGTATTTTCACTTTATTCCTCCTCATTCATCCGAAGCTCTTCTCTAATAAAATCAAGTGTCAGCAGCTTATCTTTTACTGCTTCGACAGTCAATCTATCGGTGTTATGGGAATTGTATTCTTCCATTGTAGAGAGCTTTTCATTTCCATCCACAAAATATTGATCGTAATTCAAATCACGATTATCGGCAGGTACTCTAAAATAATGGCCCATATCTTCCGCTTTGAAAAATTCTTCTTTAGTCAGCAGCGTCTCATATACCTTTTCTCCATGACGCGTACCAATGATTTTGATTTCATGATTAGGGTCAAAGAGCTGGCGCATAGCCTCTGCCAAGTCTCCGACTGTACTAGCAGGTGACTTTTGAACAACAGTATCACCACTTTGAGCATGTTCAAACGTATATACGACCAGTTCTACTGCCTCTTCAAGATTCATTAAATATCTAGTCATATTAGGATCAGTGACTGTAATCGGCTGGCCTGTCCTAATCTGCTGCGCGAACAGCGGAATAACAGAGCCACGTGACGCCATAACATTGCCGTATCGAGTAACACAGATTGTGCATTTTTCCGGAGCTACCGTACGAGATTTGGCCACGATAATCTTCTCCATCATCGCCTTTGAGATACCCATTGCATTGATAGGATAAGCAGCTTTATCTGTCGAGAGACAGATGCACTTTTTAACGCCATATTCGATGGCAGCAGTTAGTACATTCTCTGTACCCAGTACGTTTGTCTTGACCGCCTCTAAAGGGAAGAATTCGCAACTCGGCACCTGTTTCAAAGCTGCTGCATGAAAAAGATAATCCACTCCATGCATTGCATTTTTAACGCTGGCTATATCACGAACGTCTCCTATATAATACTTGATTTTGTCGTTTTGGTATAGACGACGCATGTCGTCCTGCTTCTTCTCATCACGAGAAAAAATACGGATTTCACCGATATCAGTATTTAAAAAGCGGTCTAAAACTGCACCACCAAAAGAGCCTGTACCACCTGTTATTAATAACGTCTTGTCTTTGAACATTGTCCTATTCCTCCAAGTTTAAATGCATTACTTCTTATAATTCTCGTATGCATTTAAAATCCTCGTATAAGCTATTTTGGTATCATAATTATTTTCCAAATATAATCTGCTCAATATTCCCTTTTCTTCAATTACGTTAGGGTTAGAGCATATGACATCAACAATTTCTCTATACGTATTCGTTCCTGTGCTCTCGCACCACCAACCAAATCCCCCAGCTTCAATTACTCTACCAACATCTGTATTAACGTCTGTGGCAGCTATTACAGGCATGCTGTGATTCATATAATCAAGCAGTCTAGAAGGGAAATTCGGAATAGTAAATTTTTGATCAAGAAACAATAGACCTACATCACAAGCATCAAGCAACTGATCATATTCTTGTTTACTAAAACTATCCATAACAGTTACATGATTACTACTACTGTTATTTACATAGTCTTTAATCTTATAAAAGTCAGTTCCTGAACCGCACATGACAAAGTGGCGATCATTGCTTTCTTCATTACTTTTAAGCGTTTCAATTATATACTTAACGTCTTGCGGCTTACCGAAATTTCCTCCATAAACTAATAAAACCTTATCTTGAGGAAGCCCAAATTTAGTGCGAGCTGTATTCTTATCTATTTTCATCCTATCTGAAGGATTGATAGTATTAGGGCAAACCTCGATTCTTTTCTCGTCCAAATAGGTGTTATGCTTTTTCAAGAACTCTACATTAGCCGGGGACATGCATCCGATATAGTCTGATTGTAAGTAAAGCTTTCTTTCTTGCATTTGGAAATATATAGACATTATCCCTTTCCATCCGGTTTCCAGGAGCATTCCTAAGTCTAATGCATTTTGCGGAAAAATATCTTTTAGCATTAGGTAAGTGAAGGCTTTGTCACGTTTTTTAATATGTGCTATGGTGCCTGCTATCGTTATCGGCGGGGTGGAGTAAAGGACAATATCAAATTTCACATGAGCAAAATATTTATTGATTGCATGCTTGAACTGAGGGCCAATAAGCAATGTAGCAATACCTTTTTCAATAAGTTTCACTTTTGTGATGTTACCCGTTCTGACTCGCAACACTTTCATCCCATGCTCTGTTTTCATTTCGGTAGGTAAGCCAGTACGCTTCTCACGTGAGCAAGCAACATAAACAGAATGACCGTTATCACGAAAATGCCTAAGTAGATCAGGATACACGGTATTTTCACCTAAATCGGACAATCCTCCAATTGAAAGAAATATTACATTCACCTATTACCCCCCTCCTCTCCTATAATTTCAATAATCACTCTAGAGCCTTAAAGTTGTTTTGTACTCTAATGCTTTTCAAACTAATCTAAGCTCTATACGCAGGGAAGAATGAAGTATCTTTATCAAATTCATCTTCTTGGCTACGAGTATCAACTAAGTTTTCATACATCTCTTTGTTATGTATCTTCTTGCCTACATAAAACGGAATGTCACAGTTTTTTGCAAAGCACTTCTTATATTTATAAATCCCATCGTTGGGATGGTATCCTCCACCCAATATGAAATTCTCAAGTCCTTGTTCCTTGCACCATTTAATAATTTCAAATTTCAGAAAATCATTAGGTCTATAAGAAAAGAACTCTTGCAAGGTACCGCCCAAGAATGAATAGGCGTATTTATTTCCAAATAAAATGAGTTCTGTTGAAATAATCTTGTCTCCAAGCATCACATGGAAATATGCGTACTTTCCTTGCAGCGTCGTATTAATTGCTTCAAAATACGATGAATCAAAATAATAATACGCTGAGGCGTTGTTACGTTTCATTGTTTCATAGTAGATCTTCAAGAAATCCGATAAATACTCTCCAACTAAATCGACTTTTATTTCCAGTCCTGCATTAACCGCGTGGTTTACGTTCTTTCGTACCTTGCGGTCAAAGCACCTCCACAGCTCATCTATCGGGGTTTTCAGTTCACGTACCACATTCTGAGATATTTCCACTGTTTCTCCGTAATAGGTTTCTCTGACTTCTGTATTATCGAAAAGGTGAAATCTCACGAACTCACTTACAATGTTGAACTCTTTACAGTAATCAGAGAAAGCTATGTAATAAGCGCTGAGTAATGCTTCAGTATTAGAAGCATTCAACACTATAGGCCCACCATATCCGTAGGGTGTAATTATGTCAAAGTGTTTTTTATTTCCATTAACCTCTATCGGTATCTCTCTTTTAATAAATACATTTCTCATGCTACCATACTCGCATGAGAAATTGAAAACCTCGCAAGGTTCATCCTCTTGTTTTTCATAAAGCCTCCCATAATCGGGTTCAAAAAATACATCCACTTTCTCAATTAACTCCTTGCTGGTTTATCTTATACCGTCTATCCATTGAATCAGTTGTCTGCTACAGTTTCATAAGTAACTAAATCATCTAATTGTACATTAGAATCAACTTCCTGATGCACAGGAAGGTTCATAACTGTTTTCAATGTTCTGATCTCAGTTCTTTTTCAAACTGGATTCGCTCCTCAGTAAAACCATTCTTCTTATAGAATTTAATGGCTCCTTCGTTTTCAACGGTAGCCATTAATTCAATTTTCTTGATATTCATTTCTTGTGCGATGCCCTCTAAAGTGTAAAGTAACTGCTTTCCAATCCCGCTAGATCTCGCATTTGAACCGACAATAATTTGTGTGATAAATAACCTCTGCTCGCCCAAGAAATCTCTACTATATGCCCAAAGGAATCCGATCAAATCGGAATTTTCAAAGGCTCCAATGATTATAGCAGAACCGTCACGTATAAACCGAATCATATTGTTGTACCCATTAACTGCCGGTTCTGCTAAACTGTTGATACTCTTAAAATTCATTTTCAAGTTTTCTTTTATTAATTTTTTTAAGATATCTTCATTTTTAATAAGGTCATGCTCTAAGACTAATCTTATTTCCATTTATTTCATCTTTCCTATCAACATCTAAATCTTTTAATACGTGCTCAGTACCAACAAGTATATTCTCTTTCTTTACCACAACTAGGACTGTGTGCATTAATATAGCTAAATCATGTCTGAACGAAAGATTATTTACATAGTCAATATCCGTTTGAAAGCGCTCATTCCATGTTAAAGTATTGCGTCCCTGGACTTGCGCTAATCCTGTAATTCCCGGCCTCACAGCACTTCTCAGTCTTTCATTTTCGCGATAGTACGGTAAATACCTAACCAATAATGGCCTAGGCCCTACGATTGACATATCACCTTTAAGAATATTCCATAGTTCTGGAAGCTCATCCAATGAAGTAGATCTCAATATGCGTCCAAATTTTGTTAGACGAACACTATCTGGAAGCAACTCACCATCCTCGTCTTTGGAATCCGTCATTGTCCTGAATTTGTGCAGGGTGAAGATTCCCTCATTCAACCCTGGACGTTTCTGTTTAAATATGACTGGACTGCCCAGTTTAGTACGCACCAGTAAAGCTGTGATAAGTAGGACCGGGCTGAGCACAATTATTGCAATCAGCGACAATATGAAATCCATGGGTCTTTTAAAATAATTTATATAAAGCCCAATCTTTTGAGATGATCTCACAATCAGTATCTTTTGGTTTACCTCTG
>DASRMG010000192.1:0-29694 GCA_035648035.1 Desulfosporosinus sp.
GAGTAAACTAACCGTTCAAGCTCCTTCTTCGGGGTGCGGGTTCCCGCCAAATGCGCCGTCCTTGGCGCAGTGGCGGCAGCGCACGTCCATGTGCGCTGCCCGTATCTAGGGTGGGGAGCTTTAACGGAAGTTTACTAATATGCTTACGTAAAGACGTCGCGCTAGTGTCACACAAGTCCCGGGTCGAGAACGGAGAACTGAAGATGGAGAACGGAACGAGATAAGACCTGGTTTTCCGTCAAATATGCTATCGGCTGGACACGGACGTCCCAGTGTTACGGGAACCAATGATTGCGGGAGGGCAATACGAGCCTCCTCTGCTAAAGGTTGTATTAGTAGTGTAGAATTATCTACAATACGTAATACAACCTTTTAAATGCGAACTAATATATTTTCTTTGCTTTATTGTAGATAATCTTTTATAGTATGAAGTAGGAGGGGGATTGCAATGTCTTTTTCGTTTAATCCATTATGGAAAATGTTAATTGATAAAAATATGACCCGCGAAGATTTAAGAAAAGAGCTTAATCTTTCACCTTCAACAATGGCTAAAATGAGCAAAGGGGAATTCGTGTCTTTAGAAGTAATACACCGTATCTGCGCAGCGCTGGACAGTCAACCAGGCGGTCTGCTCGAATATATTCCAAACGAAAATAAAAGAGTATTGGAGGACGTGCACCATGATGAAAAAAAGCTTTAAAGTCATCCTAGAGTGGGACGAAGAAACTAAAGTTTATGTAGTGACAGTGCCCAGCCTTCCGGGTTGTGTAACGCAGGGATCCGATCGTAAAGAAGCCCTGGAAAGAATTCAGGAAGCAATAGAGGGACATATCGAAGCCTTGAGCATGATAGGCAAACCAGCACCTAACAGGGATGTAGAGTTTACTGAAGTTCAAGTGCACGTATCGTGAGCAGGCTTCCGAGAATCACTGGCAAAGTATTGGTTGCTGCCTTACAAAAGATGGAATTTGTGATCATTAGAATAAAAGGCAGTCATCATCACATGCACAAAACTGGCAGTAATTTGGTGACTGTACCCGTTCACGGGGGAGAAATACTCAGTTCAATGGTCATCAAGAGTGTTTTAAAACAAGCTGGTCTAGAGGTAGATGATCTAATAAAATTTTTATAGACGAAAGGCGATACCGTAATGATGTCACCTTAAAATGAGGTGAAAATTGGATAATCCCTAGTTTGGGGCACCTCATCATGAGGTTAAGGTAGTAGTGAAAGATCCCATTTCAAGTCCCGCTCAGGTTGTTTATACACGCTATTACTGAAAGTTATGGTAATGGGATAAAATAAGATAAGATTAAGAATATAATATTGAGATAATAATTATTAGTATGCATAGGGGAGTGACTTCACAGGTGGTTTCAACAACATCAAAAGAATTCAAGTCTGGTTTTGTATCGGTGATTGGAAGGCCTAATTCAGGAAAATCGACGTTACTTAATCATTTGCTTGGACAAAAAGTATTAATTATGTCAGATAAACCCCAGACCACTAGAAATCGTATTCAGTGCATTTTGACGGAAGATAGGGGACAAGTTGTCTTCCTGGATACTCCAGGAATTCATAAGCCCAGACATAAGTTGGGTGAATACATGGTGGGAAAAGCGAAGGAGTCCATGCGCGATGTGGACGTTATCCTTTATATGGTGGATCTTACCGCCGAATTTGGCCCGGGAGAAGAGTATATTATTGAGATGCTAAAACATGCTAAGGGCCCGTGTGTCCTTGTCTTTAACAAGCTCGATCTACTTGTCTCTAAGGATATGTTGATGCACAAGATTCAGAAGTATTCTGCGCTGGTTGATTTTGCAGCCGTTGTTCCTATTTCGGCTAAAACAGGGGAAAATACGGATGAACTGTTAAATGTTATTTTTTCTTACCTGGCTAAAGGACCTCTATATTATCCCGAGGATGAAGTGACGGATCAGCCGGAACGCTTTATCATGGCAGAATTGATTCGGGAAAAAGTGCTTCAGCTAACTCACGATGAAATCCCTCATTCAATTGCTGTTGTCATTGAAGAGGTTGAAGAAAAAAAGACCTTGGTTAAAGTCCGAGCGTTAATTGTGGTTGAACGTGACTCGCAAAAAGGAATTGTGATCGGTGCGGGTGGAAAACAACTCAAAGAGATTAGCAGCTTGGCTCGTCTGGACATTGAGGCTTTGCTAGGTAGCAAGGTGTTCTTGGAAGTTTGGGTTAAAGTTAAGAAAGATTGGCGTAATCGCCCGGATAGCCTACGTAATTACGGGTATGGAAGGGAGCGGGAGTAAGATGAAGATTGCAGGTATGACTGACCATACGTTATTAAAGCCCCAAGCCACGGAAAAAGACATCGTGTCACTTTGTCATGAGGCTCAACAGAATAAGTTCGCCACCGTTTGTGTGAACCCAACGTATGTAAAAACGGCGGCAAAGGTATTACACGGTACAGGAATTGGTGTTGCAGCTGTAGTGGGTTTCCCGTTAGGTGCGACCTTTACGGAAATTAAGGTGCAAGAGGTCTTCATGGTAAAAGCCCATGGTGGTAAAGAAGTTGATATGGTCATTAATATTGGCTCGGCGAAATCCGGAAATTGGGAGGCCGTGGAGCAAGACATCGTTCGGGTGGTTGAAGCCGCTCATGGTTGCGGATTACTGATCAAAGTTATTATTGAAACTTGTTTGCTGACCGAAGAGGAGAAAAAAACAGTGGCTGGAATCGTCAAACGTGCGGGAGCAGATTACATCAAAACCTCAACGGGCTTTGCCGGGGGCGGAGCGACGGTAGAGGATGTGCGTCATCTCAAAGCCTGGGTTGGGAAGGACGTTAAGGTCAAGGCGTCCGGAGGAATCAGGACTAGGGAGTTTGCCCTGGAGTTAATTGAGGCTGGGGCGGAACGGCTTGGGACTAGTGCGATACTTTAGGTCAGATAACGTTTAGCGATGATAGCAGAGGGACTTGTGGGACACAACGCTCTTCATCCTACGACACAGAGCAAACTAACCGTGTAAGCTCCTAAAGGGGGTGCGGGGTTCCCGCCAATTCGCCATCCTTGGCTCAGTTGGCGGCTTCGCACGTCCTGTGCTCAGCCCCGTATCTGGGGTCGCTTACACGGAAGTTTGCTAATCTGCTTTCGTAAAGACGATCGCTTTTGTGTCACACTGCGTCCCAGGCTTCGGGGCTTGCAGACGAGACAGCGACCTTCAAGTATGCGTAGAGGGCGTTGAGAGGCGTGTTCCGCGCTCTGGGTCTCGATCGGCACCATCAGGTGCAAACGGCCGGCGTCTGAAGCTGGGAGCGACGGAGACTGGCTCTTCTGGTATTCGTCGTCTTTTCCAGCCCAGGAGGGTCCGCGATCACACGGCGAGAAGCCTTTGCGGTCATCGTAGCCAAACTCGGCTTTAACCCGCTTTCATCGGTAGGGCGGGGAACAGGACGTTCCCCGCCGGCCCTGAGACAAGGATGTCGAATTGGCCGGGTACCCTACTCTCCTGCATCACGGGTTAAAGCCTTAGTTTGGCACGACGACCGCATGGTTGAACAAGTGTCTCGCGGTACCCTCCCACGAGGTAAGCAAAACCAAGGACGTGTCTCGCGACTCGATGCATACTGTGATTACATATTACAAAGAATAGTAAGAGAAAGGGTGAGGGCGTGGCCGTTTATCATGCGGACGCGTTAGTGATCCGTAGTCGAGAAATGGGAGAGTCGGATCGGGTGCTCACTCTTTTTTCTCGTGAATTGGGGAAGCTGCAGGCGGTGGCAAAAGGGGTGCGTAAACCTAAAAGTCGTCAAAGGGCTGGAGCGCAGTTGTTTACGTATGCGGATTATCTAATTCATAAGGGGAAAACTTTGGATACGGTCAGTCAGTGTAGCCCTAGGGAAAGCTTCCCGCATCTTTGGTATGATCTTGACCGGTCTTTTGCGGCGACGGGCATCGCAGAATTATTGGATATTTCGACGATTCCAGCCCAGCCTAATGGGGAACTTTTTGGATTAACGTTGACGTGCTTATTCCTGATAGAACAGTTTGACCCTCCCCTTGTGCTCTGCGCTTATGCCTTGCGGTCGATGACGTTGTTAGGGTATCGTCCGCGTTTGGGAGAATGTGCTGAGTGTGGGGTTGAAATTAGTGGCGATCGTCAGTTCTTTAGTTCAGAGGCGGGTGGTACGGTTTGTGGAAATTGTCGGAATATTTATTCTGGGCAATGGATTAAGGCTGGAAGTGTCGCGTTCATGCGTCAATTGATTCGGGCAGATATTACAAAGATCGATCGTTTGCGGTGGAATGCCTGGATGCAGAAAGAAATTTTGGAGACTTTGCGGATTTTCGTAGAACATAAATTTGAGCGACCCCTCAAAGCATGGAGGATGGGAAGCTTAGGTGTATGAAGAAATAACAAGACTCACATACTAATACACTATCGTGCTATTTCCTGGAAGGCCGACAACTGATGACGTAGGACGACACAAGAACGGAAAGGATGGCAAAGAAAATGAGTGATGGGATATGGACTGAACTTGAAAAGTTGGATGTGTTACGTAAACGTATGGGTTTAAGTTATGAAGAGGCTCGTACGGCCTTAAACCTGGCTCAGGGCGATGTCCTGAAGGCGTTAGACGAGCTTGAGGAGGCAGGAGAGGAAGTCGGCCCGAATTTTGGATTTCTCCATCAACAGCAGGGACTATGGGAGAACGCTAAATCGACCATCACAGCGTTTGGTCACAGCACGATCAGCCTTAAGAGATATGAAAGCACGATTGCCAGCCTTTCAGCGCCTTTAGGCTTGGCCCTGGCGTACACGATCTGGAGGAAGCCAGGCTTACGTCTTTTAGGACTTGTTGGCGCGGTAGGTGCAGCGATGAATGATTTTGAACTAGAAGTGGCTAACAAAGAGGATAAATCCTATGATGACCATGTGTATAACTTTGTTACCGATAAGAAATATTAAGGAAATTGCTCAAAGGCATTAAGAAAGAAATGGTCAGTCGGTTTCTTCAGAAAACCGGTTTGACACACCTCCTTTCTCCGCATATAATTAGTTCAGCGCATGATAAAATGAATGTGAACTGTGCGATGATGAGAAGAAAGTCTGCGAAGCCTCTCTTTTAGCGATTTCGGGTGGGTGGAAGCCGAATGGGAGTAGCGGATGGGGTAGCTCTGAGCCTACGTAACGAAGAGGGCCCTTAGGGGTCAAACAGGGTGGAACCGCGAGAACAAGCTCTCGTCCCTGTAGCTTAAATGCTACGGGGGTGAGGGCTTTTTAGTTCGATTTTATTCAATGTTCCCTTCTCCCACCTTGCCCAGCGCAATAATAAATATAGCGCAATAATAGATATAGGAGGTTACTGAAATGAAGTTTCAAGACATGATCCTGACCCTCAATAATTTTTGGGGAGAACAAGGGTGTATTATTGCTCAACCTTATGACGTGGAAAAAGGGGCAGGAACGATGAACCCTGCGACCTTTCTGCGTGCACTGGGACCGGAACCGTGGAATGTGGCTTATGTTGAGCCTTGTCGCCGGCCAACCGATGGACGGTATGGGGAAAATCCGAATCGTTTACAACACTATTTTCAGTATCAAGTCATTCTTAAACCCTCCCCGGACAATGTCCAAGAACTTTACCTCGAGAGTTTGGAACTAATAGGGATTAATCCGCGAGAGCATGATATCCGTTTCGTTGAAGACAACTGGGAGGCTCCAACTTTGGGGGCGTGGGGACTTGGCTGGGAAGTCTGGTTAGATGGCATGGAAGTGAGTCAGTTTACATATTTTCAACAGTGCGGGGGTATTGACTGCAAACCAGTCTGCTCAGAGATTACTTATGGCCTTGAGCGACTGGCAACGTCGATTCAGAATAAAGACAGCGTGTATGATATTGAGTGGGTCGGTGACACCACCTATGGCGATATTTATCTTCAAGATGAAATTGATTATTCGACGTACAATTTTGAAGTGGCGGATGTTGAAGCGTTACAAACCTGGTTTGATATGTATGAGCGTGAGGCGAAGCGGGTTGTGGAAAAAGGTTTGGTACTTCCGGCCTATGACTATGTTTTGAAGTGCTCTCATTCGTTTAACCTTCTTGACGCTCGAGGCGCAATCAGTGTCACAGAACGGACCAACTATATTGCCCGGGTGCGGGTACTGGCTCGTTTGTGCGCTCAGGCCTATGTGGAACAACGAGAAAAATTAGGATTCCCGTTATTAAAGACTCATTCAGTGAGTCAATCAGTGAAGGAGGTGGAGTAAGATGGCGAATGATTTTTTGCTGGAAATAGGAACGGAAGAGATCCCTGCTAAATTCTCCACTGTAGCCATGACTCAGTTAGAGGAACAAGCGCGCAAACGATTGACCGAATTGCGCTTACCGTTTGCGGACATGAAAATCTTTGCAACGCCTCGCCGTTTGGCACTTCTTGTGACGAGTCTTGAGGAAATGCAAGAAGATCTATCTGTGGAAGTCAAGGGACCGGCTGTGAAAGCAGCCTATGATGCCAAGGGGGCACCAACGAAGGCGGTCCAGGGCTTTGCAAGAGGGCAGGGCGTGTCAGTTGAGGACCTTTTTGTTCAAGAACTTAAAGGCGTGCCTTATGTCTATGCTCGCAAGTCAGAAACTGGGCTTGAAACCAAGGCGCTTTTGCCTCAGTTAGCAAAGGATCTGATCAATGGCCTGCGTTTTCCGAAACCGATGCGCTGGGCAGACCTTGACTTCCATTTCGCTCGACCGATTCGTTGGATCGTCGCACTTTATGGAACGGACGTGGTACCGTTTGAGTTCGTCGGGCTACAGTCTGGACGCGCCTCCCGAGGACACCGTACTCTGGCAACAGACGTCGTGTTGCTCGCAAGACCTTCGGATTATAGCGAAGCCTTACGTGGGGCCTTTGTCATGGCTGATCCTGAGGAACGAAGGGCAGATATCGAAGCCCAAATCAAAGTCTTGGCGGAAAGCGTCGGTGGCCAAGTGCCTGAAGATGTTGAACTTTTGGGAGAAGTCATCCACCTTGTCGAATTTCCCACAGCTTTACTGGGCGAAGTGGCGCCCGAGTACATGGTCTTGCCGGAGTCGGTGATCACGACGCCGATGCGAGAGCATCAACGGTATTTCCCAGTCCGTGCCGCTGACGGAAAACTTATGCCTTACTTTATTACGGTGCGTAACGGCAATTCCTTCGCCCTAGACACAGTAAAAGCCGGTAATGAAAAAGTACTGAAAGCTCGTTTGGAAGACGCAGCCTTTTATTATAGGGAAGATCAAAAGGTTCCCCTGGCAGCGTTGGTACCTAAGTTAGGGAAAATTGTGTATCATGAAAAATTGGGTTCAGTACAACAACGAGTTGAGCGCCTGCGTGGGCTAGCGCGGTTCATGGCAAATAAGCTTAAATTAGGGAAAGCCCAACAAGCGGCCATTGACAGAACGGCGCTCTTGGCAAAAGCGGACCTGGTCACTCTGATGGTCAGTGATTTCCCAGAGCTGCAAGGCATCATGGGCGCGGATTACGCAAGAGCCAGCGGAGAGAAACCTGAAGTTTGTCAGGGGATCCTGGAACACTATCAACCTCGCTTTGCAGGGGATGCTTTGCCGGGGTCTGATCCAGGACGCGTGGTGAGTCTTGCAGATAAGCTGGAGGCTATTGTGGGGGCGTTCAGCATTGGAATTCAACCTACGGGGTCGCAGGACCCCTATGCCCTACGACGTCAAGCACAAGGGATTGTCGCGATCCTCATAGAATCTAAGTGGAACCTTTCCCTAACCGAGCTGTTCCAGGAGTCCTACCGAGCGCTGAGTGAGCAGGGGACGTCTCCTTTGCCGATTGAGGAAATATTGCCGCTGCTACAGGATTTCTTTCAACAACGTTTGCGGTTTGTGCTGTTGGAACAGGGGCTACGTTATGATACCGTGGACGCCGCCTTGGCGAACGGAAGCGATGACCTTAACCTGGCTGTGAAACGAGCCCAGGTACTTTCCGAAAAAAGGCAGGAAGACTCTTTTATTCCCTATGTGCAAGCCTATATCCGTTGCTTTAACCTCACTAAGAAGGAAGCACTTCAAGCCATCGATTTATCGCTGTTGGAGGATCCGACAGAAATAGCCCTTGAGAATGCCATATCGTTGAGGATAGCCCGTTTTGAGCAAACGCTGGCAAACGGGAATTATGTGATGGCCTATAGTTTAGCAGAGGAACTTGTGCCCCGCATTGAAGCCCTCTTCCAAGCAGTGATGATTATGGTGGAAGATGAGCCTTTGAAACGTAACCGTCTGGCTTTACTGGGACAGTGTGTGGTCATGCTGGGGTGCTTAGGCGATCTGAGCGTTTTGGCATAATCTAGGTACAAGGGTTCGTGGTTTATAGTTTTAACTACGAACTTCGAACCCTTATATTAAAATAAACCCTTAAAAATTTTAATTTATGCTCATTATATAGTTAAAATATTATATATTATGATATAATCGATCATGTAATAGCTCATTAGTATGTCACATTGGGTTGAGAAGAAACATGAAGAGGTGAAAAGGGTTGGAATGGACGGACCGTCAACAGCGAATTGTGAAGATCGTGAAAGACTCAGAATGCATCACGGGTGAAAAGATTGCGGCCAAGCTTGGTTTGACTAGGGCCACTCTCCGCCCGGATTTAACGATTTTGACGATGTTCGGAGTTCTAGAGGCCAAGCCACGCGTTGGGTATTCGTATCTAGAAAATACTAGACCTTCCCCCATCATGGAACGCTTACTTCAGCTTAGGGTTTGCTCCAATAAGTCCATGCCGGTTACCGTACTAGAAAACGCGAGTATTTATGAAGCAACGGTGGCCATGTTCACGCAAAATGTAGGAAGTCTGACGGTTGTCGGGACAGATCGACATCTTCTAGGAATGATTTCACGCAAAGATATAATGAAAGCCTCTTTAGGAAAAATTGACCTTCAACAAGTTCCCGTCGGCGTTATTATGACACGCATGCCTAATATCTATATGACCACGCTGGATGAGCCGGTCTATAGTGCCGCCAAAAAACTTGTACAACATGCGGTTGACAGTTTACCCGTGGTAGAACAGTATGTGGACGAGAACGGGGATGAATGCTATGAGGTTGTGGGTCGCTTCACGAAGACGAATGTTACAAAGCTCTTTGTGGAGTTTGCGGACGCCAGGTTGTAACTCGTGGTTGGATGTGACTGAGAACAATCTGAAAACGGGTAGTCAGAGGGCGGAAACATAGGACCGAGAATAAATACATACATAGTGGGAAATCGGAAATAATCGAAAATCGGGTAGGACGTCGAATAAATTCGGAGGTGTATGAACGCGTGACGACCCAAAACACAGTGATTTATGTCATTTCAGATGCCCTGGGAGAAACAGCTGAGTTTGTAAGCCGGGCGGCGGCGGCACAATTTCTGGGCGTAAAGACCCGAATTCGTCGAGTTCCTTACGTGCGGGATGAAATGCACCTGGAAGATATTATGGAAGAAGCCGTGGCTGATCAGGCCGTCTTAGTTTATACGTTAGTACTGAGAGATCTTCGGGATTATTTGGAGAAAAAAGCGTTGGAGAAAGGGCTTAGAACGGTTGATATCTTAGGCCCTTTAATTGGTGCGCTAGCCAGCCAAACTGGGCTGGAACCGACTCATATTCCGAACATTATTCACCGCTTGGATGAACAGTATTTCCGTAAAGTGGAGGCCGTGGAGTTTGCTGTTAAATATGACGACGGCAAAGATGCTCGCGGGGTCCTATATGCCGACGTTGTTTTGATTGGGGTCTCGCGAACCTCGAAAACTCCCCTCAGCATGTACTTAGCCCATAAAGGCATTAAAGCGGCAAATGTTCCACTGGTTCCCGAAGTCGAGCCCCCGGAAGAACTGTTTCATATTTCTCCGAGGAAAGTCATCGGCTTAACACTACGACCTGAATTGCTCAACTCGATTCGGACAGAACGCTTAAAAACCTTAGGGCTGGGCGCCGGTTCGGATTATGCTAAATTAGATCGCATTATGCAAGAGCTTGAGTATGGTCGAAGTATCATGAGGCGTATTGGTTGCCCAATCATCGACGCCACGGGCAAAGCGGTTGAGGAGACCGCAAGCATCGTGCTAGAATTATTATTTAAGGAGGAAAGACATGACTAAAAAGTATGTTTATTTATTCCAAGAAGGTAAGGCTTCCATGCGCGATTTATTGGGTGGAAAAGGCGCAAATTTGTGTGAGATGACCAATATCGGTTTGCCGGTGCCTCCGGGCTTTACTATTACCACGGAAGCGTGTAATAGATACACCGAGGGCGATAATTTCCCAGAGGAGATTTGGGATGAAGTTTGGCCGGCTTTAGCGAAGCTTGAGGAGGCCACGGATAAACGCTTAGGTGATGGCTTGAATCCGCTGCTCGTTTCTGTGCGGTCGGGCGCTAAGTTCTCGATGCCGGGCATGATGGATACGGTTCTTAACTTGGGATTAAATGACGATACGGTGGAAGCCGTGGCGGCGAACACGCATAACGAACGTTTCGCCTGGGACTGTTATCGACGTTTCGTTCAAATGTTCGGGGATGTCGTCTTAGAAGTGGAACATTACGAATTTGAACATATTTTAGAAATAGCCAAAGAGAAACAAGGGGTCCAAGTTGACTCTGAGCTGTCACCAGAAAGCCTCAAATGGATGGTCAAAGAGTACAAGAAGAAGATTGAACGTAAGACTGGCAAACCGTTTCCCATGGATCCCAGAGAGCAATTAAAGCTTGCGGTTTTAGCGGTATTCAGATCTTGGAATAATGATCGTGCGAAATTCTATCGTAGAATCAATCATATTCCGGATGAGATCGGTACGGCCGTGAATGTTCAATCGATGGTCTTTGGTAATATGGGGTCCGACTCAGGAACGGGTGTGGCCTTTACTCGTAACCCATCGACGGGGGAAAGTGCTCTCTACGGCGAGTATCTTATGAATGCTCAAGGCGAAGATGTGGTGGCCGGTATCCGCACTCCAAATCCCATTGCCACCTTGGAAACGGAAAACTTGGCAGTCTACAATCAGTTTGTGGATATTTATAAGCACTTAGAGTCCCATTATCGAGATATGCAAGATATTGAATTCACCATTGAGCGTGGAAAACTTTATATTCTCCAAACTCGCAATGGTAAACGAACGGCCTCAGCGGCAATCCGTGTGGCGGTTGAACTTTTCCATGAGGGCTTAATTACGAAAGAAGAAGCCGTCATGAGAATTGAACCGGATCAACTGGAACACTTATTACATCGCAGTATGGATACGACGGCTAAGATTCAAGTTTTGGCGAAAGGGCTTCCTGCGTCACCGGGGGCTGCTTCGGGAAGAATTGTCTTTAGTGCGGAAGAAGCAGAACACCTGGGAAATGTGGGAGAGAAAGTGATTTTAGTTCGTACCGAAACCACACCCGATGATATCCGCGGTATTTTGGCAGCTCAGGGCATCTTAACGAGTCGTGGCGGTATGACAAGTCATGCAGCCGTTGTCTCCCGTCATATGGGCAAACCGGCCGTCTGTGGGTGTGATGCCTTAAAAATCGACTATGCTAAAGGCTTAATGGCGATTGACGGGATTGAGTATCTTCAAGGAACCATCCTTTCCATCGACGGATCAACCGGTCGGGTTATCAAAGGCGAAGTGTCTATGGTCGATCCGGAAATGAGTGAAGGCTTTAAAGAGTTCTTGGGCTGGGCAGATGAAATTGCTCGACTGAGTGTGATGGCGAATGCCGATAGCCCTACTGAAGCGACGAACGCCCGGGATTATGGCGCTGTAGGGATTGGGTTGACTCGAACTGAGCATATGTTTATGGACCCGGAACGGATCCCCATTGTTCAAGATATGATCCTTGCGCAAACCCTCGAGGAACGCGAAGTCGCTTTGACCAAGCTTTTGCCTATGCAGGAAGAAGACTTCTATGGTATTTTAAAGGCGATGCAGGGACTGCCTGTGATTATACGCCTGCTGGATCCGCCACTTCACGAGTTCCTTCCCCATTCAGAGGAACTGGTTATTGAGATTACGAAACTTAGAATCAATAAAAACGATCCGGCTAGCTTAGCTAAGAAAGAGGTTCTGCTCAGCAAAGTGCGAGCCTTATCAGAGCTTAACCCGATGCTCGGACACCGTGGTTGTCGTCTGGGAGTGTCCTACCCTGAAATCACGGTCATGCAAGCCCGGGCTATTTTCCAGGCTAGTGCACGCTTGATAAAAGAAGGCTTTGAGATCCATCCGGAAGTGATGATTCCACTCATCATGGGAAAAGAAGAATTCTCAATGATGCGTAAGCTTGTTGATGACACGGCAGAATTAGTGATGAGCGAACAGGATGTGAGTATTCAATATAAAGTTGGGACGATGATTGAGGTGCCTCGTGCAGCCCTTCTCGCCGATGAGATTGGAGAAGTCGCTGATTTCTTCTCCTTCGGGACGAATGATCTCACTCAAATGACAATGGGCTTGTCTCGTGACGATGCTCAAGGCAAATTCCTCCCCGTCTATCTGGAAAAGAACCTTATGAAGACAGATCCCTTTGTTGTGCTTGATCGAGGAGGGGTTGGGAAGCTCGTTGACATGGCGACGAAGCTTGGTCGGGGTGCAAATCCTGAGATCACCATAGGCATCTGTGGTGAGCACGGAGGAGAACCTAACTCGGTGGAATTCTGCCACATGGTTGGTCTGGATTATGTTTCCTGCTCGCCATTCCGCGTCCCTATTGCGCGTTTGGCAGCGGCACAAGCGGCAATAAGCAACAAGGGGAAATAGTATAGCATTGATTTCTAAGCCTTATACCAAGGCTTAGAGGATATACGTATAAAATAAAGTATGGGTACTGTCTTTTAATGTTTTAAAAGACAGTACCCTATTTTTAACCTATTTCCTTATGCAGGGTTGAGTGTAGCTTCTTGTAAGTAATGTCACCTCAATGGTGCGTTAGGTGCCGTAGCTGATGATGATTGACTCTTTGTCGCGTTTGTTTTTCTGGCTATTTTATCCTGCACAGAGATTAAGGCAGGTATCACTATGGGAAGTAAAACGGCGCTTAGTAGAAATAAACCTGTTACGACAGTCATTGCAAGTTCCATTAAAATGTGTAAATTAGAGGGATATAATGTAGCAAAGGTACCCGCCAGTATTAGGGCGGCGGACATTACGACGCCTCCAATATTTTTAGCGGCCAGTATTATGGCTTCTTTGGGATCAGTGTCTGGATATTCCTTAAAACGTGTCAACAGGAAGATGCTGTAATCAACGCCCAGAGCCGCAATAACCACAAAGGAGAAGAAGGGTACATTCCAAGAGATGCCATCCATACCACTAAATAATTTTGTTGTTAGGAAGGATGTTACCGAAATAGCTGTGTAGTAGGCAACGAGTAAGGCTCCAATGATATAGACAGGAATCCAGAAGGAGCGGACGATTAACAATAACAACACAAATATACAGGAAAGTACGATGATCTGAGTCAAGGTTATATCATGAGTGGCAATTTTATTGATATCGTTTGTATTAGCAGTTACCCCAGCTATTCCAAAACTAGCTTCAGACAGTGTTGTTCCTTTTAACTGGTTTGATACTAGGCTATTAATCTCATCAATAAGTTTGATAGATTGTGGTGAATACGGGTCTGAATCAAGATTTACAGTCAGTTTAGCCACTTGTCTGTTTTCCGACATATAGGCATCTAACATTTTCCCGATATCAGCCGTTTTGAAGGCTTCATTGGGTATATAAAAGCTTTTTGTGCTTGTTAGCTGTGTTAGGAAATCATTCGTTTGATTGATTCCACTAAATATTGCTCCGAGTCCAGTACTGCTTTGATTGATTCCACTCTTCAGTTGTGTTGTGCCAGCGCTCAAGGTACTCAGGCCATTATATAGGGCTTCTTGTCCAACTCTTATCTTTTCTGTACCGGCTTGTAATTGAGCCATACTTTCAATGATCGTTTTCTGACCGGCACTTCCTTGTCGAAGGCCTGAAGCCAAACTAGCTTGAGCGTCTTCTAATTGATTGATTCCCATCACTAGCTGGGATTGAGGGTTTGTACTCGCGATGACCGTTATTAAACCATTATTTAGCTCAGCTAAGCCGGAGGTCAAACCATCATAATTTGCATTTGCAGCACTAATATTCGTTGACATGCCATCCAAACTTACAGTCAGTTCACCTAAAGTCGTTTTAAGCTTAGTCACGTCGACATCGTTGGGTAATTTAGCATCGATTGAAGCCACGGTTCCATTCATGACGGTCACTAGTTGCTTAATTTGTGCTATTCCCGCTGGTAGGGCTTTATAACCTTGACCAAGCGTGACATAACCCGCTTGAATTTGATCCATATTAGCTGATATTGCCTGTAAACCACCATTTATAGCAGCGACCCCAGTCTTTAATCCTGCTATTCCAGAAGCGATGGCTTCAGCGCCACTTGCGCCCTGATCTGTGCCGGTATTAATTTTCTTCAGGCCATCGGTAATCGCACCCATTCCATTTTCAATAGCGCCAGTACCCGTCGAAAGGTCCTTGACGCTCGAAAAATCTGGCGTTGAAAGGCTACGATCCATTAGCTCCAAACCATCCGTTATTTTCCCAACACCATCATTAGCAGAACTTAATCCATTGACGACAGTTTTTGTCTGTGTGTCAGTATAAAAATCTGCAATGGGCGATCCTGTTGGTTGGGTTGCACTGGATACTTGCTGTACGCCTTCTAATTTCGTGAGTTTTTCTGTTAATGAATCGATAACGGCTAAAGCTTCGTTGTTATCCATGGGTTTTTTGCTTTCTATTACGACCGTTGTCGGCATAGCTGTTCCTTGACCGAATTTATCTGAAATCAAGTTAAATCCCTGTACAGAAGGTGTATCGGGACTTAAGTCCTTAAGGCTATCAAAGGATAACTTTGTGCTATTAAATAATATGACCGGGGCTATAATTGCAGCAACCACCAATAGAGAAATGGCAGGATGCTTTACGGAAGCAGAGGTGACTGTCTCCCAAAGTTTGCTCTCTTTGTGACCGGTAGCATGATGAGAAGGCCAAAATAGCTTCCCACCGATTACTTTCATTAAGATTGGGGTGATCGTTAAAAGCTCTAACAAAAGAACAGCGATTCCGATGGCGACAGCATTCGCTGAACGGTAAATTGGAAATTGTACGAAACTAAGGCTGGCAAAAGCCACAAAGACGATTAATCCACTGAAGAAGACTGTTTTTCCTGCAGTCTTATAGGTTGTAACAATAGCCTCTTCAATGGATAACCCATGGCCTAATTCTTCTTTAAAACGATTGAATAATAGGATGTTATAGTCTGTACCGATGCCAAATAACACAAGAATCATAAACATTTGAGTTAAACTTGTGATCGGGAAGTTGAAAACATTGATGAGTACGCCGATTATCCCCATAGAACAAAGGTAAGCAATGCCAACGGCGAACAGGGATACAAGCGGGGTAACCACGGAACGAAACATGATGATCAGAACGCCTAAGATAAAAATAATCGTTAAAATGGCGCTTTTCTCAACACCCTTATTAGAGGCGGCTAAATAATCATTATTTATCGCAAGCTCTCCTGTAATGTAATGAGAGGTATGAACATCTTTTAAAGCATCTTTAAAACCACTTATTATGGTTTCGCTATCTCTAGTACCCTTTTCATAGGTAACCTGAGCGATTAAAGTGGTTCCATCTTTTGAGACCATCTGATCCTTTGCCTCAGGGGTACTGATGGGATCCATGATATTGTTTATTTTGAGCTCAGTCTTGCGGCTTCTCAGTGTGTCTAGCCCTTTTTCAATATCCTTCATACCGTCTTGGGATAGCTTGTTTGAGTCATTGAAAACAAAGATTGCGGTATCTCCCTTTGCAGTGTCCATCTTATTTAACATCTGGCTTGCAAGTTGAGAGGGCGAATTTTCACTAATAAAAGCTTGGCCTTTTTGGTTGAGTATCTGTTTTAAATTAGGTTGGTTGATAGTGAATAAAACAGTGGCTATGACCCATACCAACATGATAAACAAAGCCCAACGAGTTTTTAACATGTTTCGCAATTTTTTGGCTCCTCTATTTCTTATATTTTATGAAGTATTTGATTGATGCCTTCTTTAACCTGACTATCCTTGTAATCAATTTTCAAGGCTTGAAGATTATACACAGTGAGTGTATAGGCGCAGTCGGTCAGGCCATGGGGGCTAGTATCCTGAAGCCAATCCATGATGACGTTATAAAGTGTTCCAATAAAGGCCAAGGAGCATATCTTGATATCAGGGATACTAGCTTTGCCGCTTTTTTTCATTTGTTCAAAATACCCTGCCGTATAATTAGTATATCGTTGAGTCACCTCAGCTCTTTTTCTTTCAAAATTTGGATTTAGGCCTACAGCATCTATAAACATAATTTTCGCCAAAGGTCTGTTTAACTCAATCGTGCTTAGGAAGAAAGCGATGGCTTTACTAAAACCTAGGTCTATTTCATTGTTAATATTTACTAGGGAATGACATAACGCATTATAGAACTCCACGGATCCTTCATCATAAAGTGTTTCAAATAGATCTTCTTTATTTTTAAAGTAGAAATAAAAGGTGCCGACTGAGATATCTGCTGCTACCACCACATCTTTAACCGTAGTACCATGATAACCCTTGAGAGAAAAGACTTTGAAAGCTGTATCAATGATTCGTTTCTTTTTTAAATCTTTTCTTTCTTGTGTTTCTTTAGAACTTTTATAGACCATTTTAATACCTTCTCTCAAGTATAGAATGACGTGTCATTCTAAGATTATAAAACTTATTCGCGTTAAATGTCAATATGAAAAAGAAGTTCTCGCTGATGTTATTTATTTTTACAGCTCATGGTGTGCTACAGAATATCGATAGCAAATAGCAAACCTGTTTTAGAAATAGGTTTGAAATATTTCTAGTTGTTAGAAGTTCTCATGCAGACCTAGAGTTACCAGACAAATGGGAGTATAATTCGTACAATAGACGAAATTAACAATAAGAGGCTGTGAAATCCACACCATGAATGAGGGTCTTTGTACTTTATTGCACAAAATGTGCATACCTCATCGGGGAAGTGTGCCAATTTCCCGATAAGATCGATATTATTGCAAAGGGGATTAGAAATTCAAGTGAATCATCAAGCGAACGATCTCACGGGTTCTTTCACAAAAGTGTCGAAATCGCGTCGATTATGGATGGCCATCACATTAGGCGCGCTGTCTGCTTTCGGACCCTTGTCAATTGATATGTACTTACCCTCCTTACCTATTTTGGCGAAAGATTTGCATACCAGCACATCGCTTGCCCAGTTCAGCCTAACGGCTTGCTTACTCGGTCTCGCCTTGGGACAATTAGTGGCCGGCTCTCAAAGCGATATACGCGGGCGTCGAATTCCTCTTCTGATAGGACTGTTTAGTTATTCAGCCGCGTCCTTGCTTTGCGCACTTAGCCCATCCATCTGGGGATTAATTTTACTACGATTCATTCAAGGCTTTGCGGGCGCCGCAGGTATGGCTATATCCCGAGCTATTGTTAGGGATCTATACTCAGGTGCAGAGATGATCAAGTTCTTTTCTCTATTAATGATGATCAATGGTGTCGGGCCAATATTGGCGCCAATTATAGGCGCACAACTACTAAATGTCACCTCATGGCGTGGAGTTTTTATGGTTTTAACACTCGTCGGTATTGTCATGCTCCTTACCGTATTTTTCACTTTGCCAGAAACGTTGCCTCACGAAAGCCGCTCGCCATCGGGTCTTAAAAATACTCTAGGCACATTTAACGCTCTCGTCAGAGACCGTGTTTTCATGGGATATGCTTTGCCACAAGGACTTGTTATGGCGGCTATGTTTGCGTACATATCAGGTTCACCCTTTGTTCTCCAAAACATTTTCGGTGCCTCTCCACAAATGTTTAGTGTCTTTTTCGCTACCAATGGACTGGGCATTATTATCGCCAGTCAAATCACAGGTAGACTGGCAAGTCGAATAAACGGAACTAAACTGTTCCTAGGTGGTCTCGTCATAGCTTCAATCAGTGGTATCAGCTTGCTCACCATGATTCTTATGGGGACCGGACTAGTCGCAATCTTAATACCTTTGTTCCTAGTTGTATCAAGCGTCGGAGTCGTAACGACGGCTGGCTCTGCATTGGCCATGGAAAATTACGGTCGCTCAGCAGGCAGCGCTTCGGCATTGCTAGGGTTATTCTCATTTGTCATTGGCGCAATTGTCGCCCCACTCGTAGGGGTTGGTGGCGGAAATACAGCGATACCCATGGGCATAGTTATCGCAGTCTGTGAAGTTGGCTCGATTCTAAGTTACACGATATTGAGGAGCAGAAGTTCAATTGGCGGAGCAGGATTAGCCTAAAAAGAACGTATTACATTTATCAAGGCTTAGAAGGTATACGTATAAAATAAAGAAGTGTAGGGTCTCTCAGTGAATCTAAGAGACCCTACACTTCTTTCGAGTGGTTCAATTTTAACCTATTTCAGCCGGCCCTACTTCAATGATTCTGGGTGTGGGTACATAATAGCTTGAGCCAAGTGCTTCGGTTTTAAGCACCTTGCCATTCTGTGAAATGGTACGAGTCGAGGTCACCTTATACCCTTGTACCCCGGCCTGTTTCACCTGTTGTTGACCGCTGGGAAGGGAATTATTCGTTACTTTCTGCAAGATGCCACAGTGGCTTGGCCAAACCTGGATTTGAAATTCTTGAATGATTCTGGAGCGTATATTTTGGTTAGGGCCATAATGGGAAAGAATAGCCTCACCATAAATTTCTATGGGCAGCCTCAACCAGGCCGGCATATAGTTATTGCGAATTCCTCCACTCCAGTTCCCCCACCTGAGCAACACGTATTTAAATTTTGTTATAAGTGTCGATTCTCAGCCATGATTAAACATCCAGGGAAATAGTCGATAATGATTGACATGCAACTAAATGGTTGCTAATATAAAATCATGGATAATATATTTAATGCACTGGGGGATAGATCGCGAAGACACCTGTTGGATACTTTATATGAAAGGAATGGACAATCTTTGACAGAGCTAAGCGCTACCTTAGAAATGTCTAGGCAGGCGGTCACAAAGCATCTTAAGATACTGGAAGATTCAAATCTAATTGTACCTGTATGGAAAGGAAGAGAAAAACGACATTATCTGAATCCAGTCCCGTTAAGACTTATCTATTTGAGATGGATGAGTAAATTTGATGAAACTAGGATCGGAGGCCTATTTGAAATGAAAGATTTTATTGAATCTAAAACACAGGAGGTAAAAATGGACGGTTTTATGTATCAGATTGTCATTGCAGCAAGTGCAGAAAAGGTGTGGGAAGCACTTACAAATCCCGAAGTAACACAGAAATTTTGGTTTGGACGCAGTGTGATATCAGATTGGAAGGTTGGATCAGTCGTTTCTGTTGTAGCTCCTGAAGGGATTGTAGAAGCAAAAGGAGAGGTGGTCGAATTTCAGGCAAATAAACGACTCTCTTATACCTGGCAATCTTCAAAAGATGCTATAGAAGAAATCTCGACAGTTGTTTTCGAGCTTCAGGAAATGGGCCCGTTGACTAAATTAACAATTTTGCAGGACATTGATGCTGATAAAGCAAGTTTCCAGCAAGCCGCTGCAGGATGGACATTTATACTTTGTGGATTGAAAACTTTCTTAGAAACTGGAACGGCTATGCCTGCTCTTCCGTGGAAAAAATAAGCATATCAAAGGAGGGGAAACAGTATGAAAATCATTGTCACCAGTATATTCGTACATGATCAAGACAAGGCACTGGAGTTTTATTCAGAAATACTAGGCTTTGTAAAAAAGCACGACGTTCCCGTTGGAAAATTCAGGTGGATAACGCTTGTTTCTCCTGAAGATCAAGACGGTACCGAGCTTTTGCTCGAACCGGATGACCATCCTGCCGCCAAAGACTATCAAAAGAAGATATTTGCCGAAGGCATCCCAGCAACAATGTTTGGCGTTGCAGATGTTCGTAAAGAGTACCATCGATTAATGAAACACGGTGTGAAGTTTACGATGGAGCCGACTGAAATGGGCGAAGTCACAATAGCTGTCTTGGACGATACATGTGGTAACCTTATTCAGATCGTACAGAAGTAACTGAAGGTTGAAATAGTATAGACATAGCTTTCTAAGGCTTATACATTAGGGCTTAGAGGATATACGATCAAAATAAAGCAGGGTATTGTCTCTTAGTGATTCTAAGAGACAATACCCTGCTTTTCTCCATTTCCAGGTAGGCCAATGCGGCATTTTTAAGTGCTTTAGCTGGTTAGTAAGAGCAAACACCCCTTTGCTTGAATTGCATCTCAGGTAAAACCATGCACGCTCTTCAATACAAGCTCATATTATAAAAGATAGAGAGCTTTGGCATAAAAGTGGTATTACTTTTATGTAAGGCTAATTAGAGATAGAGGGTGATTGAATGATACAAAAAACAAAATTAACGGGAACGGTCATATATCCAAATGATCCGGAGTACGGGCAGGCACGTATGAACTGGAACCCGTTCACCAACGCATTTCCCATCGTTTTTGTTTTTGCGCAGCAGGACGAAGACGTGGCAAATGCTGTTAAGTGGGCTCGTGAGCGTAATGTACCCATTCGGATGCGAAGCGGCAGGCATGCTCTGGCAAAAGATTTTTCCCAGACAAATGGGGGAATCGTCATAGATACGGGTCTGATGAAAAATGTCACGCTGGATAAGACTCAAGGCATTGCCACAGTTCAAGCAGGAATACGTGTCGGTCCACTTGTGAAGATGCTCGCGCAGGAAGGTGTCCTGGCTCCTTTTGGAGACAGTTCCACTGTTGGTATAGGCGGAATAAGTACTGGCGGAGGAATTACGGTTGTCCAGCGCACGACTGGAGTGATTTCCGACAATATTCTGGCGGCTACCGTAGTTGATGCCAATGGTGAGATATTGTGTGTCAGCGAAACCGAAAATCCAGATCTGCTATGGGCCATTCGCGGAGGCGGAGGAGGTAACTTCGGTATCATAACCTCTTATACGTTTAAAGTGCGATGTGCTCCGTTTAAAGTGGGAATATTTCAGATAATATGGCCGTGGGAGCAATTGGATCGAGTGATCGATGTATGGCAAAGATGGTCTCCAACTGTTGACGAGAGACTGGGTACTATATTAGAGATCACTCCGAAAACGGATGGACTGCTACGATCACAGGGAATATTCCTGGGTTCCAAAGCAGAATTAGAGCTCTTGATAACAACTTTGACAGATGTCGGATCTCCTTTAAAAGTATTCATTGATGAGGTGACACTACCTGAGGCAATAGAATTCTGGGCTCCAGCTGAATCGATATTTGACACACAGAATACTTTGTGGTCATCCACCTGGGTTGAGCAAATCCTGCCCCCACAAGCTATTCAAGCAATCAGGGGTTTCCTGGAAAAAGCTAAAGGAAGCGAATCCGGTTTCTTCTTCCTGAACTCTGGAGGCGCAATGAACCGGGTACCTTCCCAGGATACAGCTTTTTTCTGGCGTAATACGAAATATTATATGGAATGGAACGCTGCATGGACTGATGAATGCGAAACACAAAAGAATATAAAGCTTATTGAAGAGACCCGCATACAACTGCAGCCCTTTGTAACCGGATCATATGTCAATGTCCCTGATTTGAGTTTGAAAAATTATGGTCAGGAATATTACGGTGATAATTTTGCCCGGCTCCGCAAAGTTAAGGCGCAATATGATCCGGAAAACGTTTTCAACTTCATGCAGAGTATTCCTCCTGCACCTGTCTGCTGTGATCACTGGCATAAAAACTGAGATATGACTTCTTGAAAGCTGCAGGCCACCGGTTTGCAGCTTTTTTCCACGGATAACCACAGAAAGAGGGTTAGGCGCGTTATAAGATCTAAGCGTGTATTCGGTGTTGTGATGTCTAAATAGATACGCAGCGTTGGCTTGAGTTTGGCTTCTTGCAAATATAACGGATGAAGTAGGTGAGGGCAGCATGTTTACCATTTTACTCCCTATAGAAAAAGCAATAGAGGCTCCTTTCGAACCGATTCCAAAAGAAATATCGAATCAACGGCTGATACAGGCTAAAGCAGGGGAATGTACGGAGCTATTATAAATCAGAGTAAATTTGAGAATTATTGACATATTACATAATATAACATATGATGCGTAGAATACTTTAAATAGATTTCCAAGCCTGCAGCAGGAAGATATACCTGTGGGACTATAATTCTAAAGAAATTATGGTGCTACAGGTATTTTTGTTAAAAAATTGGAGTTGGTTTTTATGAATTCATTAAGTTTGAGGAATATCAAACAAAATAAATTTATGTATTTGATAGCGCTGTTACTATTTTCTTTAATGTCTTTGTATATGCCTCATGGTCTGGTTGAGACTTATGTGCATCATGACTATGAGAATTCAGCTAAATTACTTATAAATAAAGAAAAAAAATTAGACAATAAAAAGTTACTCAATAAATTAAAATTTCTTTTATACAAAATTTTTAAATTGGCGTCAAGACTAGTGAATATGATTATTTTAAAAAATGTTCGTTCAGTTTTATTAACCATGCGCTTTTTTGAAGTATCTATTGTTAAACTATTTTCTTTCCTATATTTCTATTTCCAAGGGAGCAAATACAAGGCTCGTATTAACACTCCGATTTGTTACTACTAATGGCCGTTTAAAGCTTTTAATGAGTAACGATCAATTTTCTTGGTGTGTCCGGAAAGAATGCCTTTAAAGTAAAATATCGGAAGTGTGTTTTACTATGCTTAAATATATCTCAATGTAACAAAGTCATAACCCTGCACTTGATTAGGCTATTGCAATTCCAATATGGTTATTTACAGCAGCAAAATATAATTTATAAGGGGGATTTATTTATGAGCTCGAGATCTAAATCAGGAAAACATTATCCAAATCAGAATCAAGGCGGGGGTCATTATAAAAAATCGCATAGCTCTGGAGGAATACTTAGCAAAATATTAAATGCTTTTTCAGGCTCAAACAGGAATTCAAGGTCTGATTCAAGGACTGATTCAAACCAAAATAACGGCCGTCGTTCGAGGCGTAATCACCATAGAAGTTCGTGGTCTTGAGTCTATTTAGAAGGGACAAAATATATAGACCTTCTGAGCATATTAATGGCTACTTAATAGAGCGGATCATTGGTGAAGGGCGTTTTGGAATCTGTTATCAAGTTTCTCATGACCAGAAATTGTATATACTCAAGCAACTGAAAAGGGGAATGCTGAAGAAGGCTGGAGCCAAGACTAGGTATGAGGAAGAGATATTGATGACCTTACAGCACGAAAACATTCCCCAGTTTGTTAAAAAAATTGAGCGTGAGGACTTCTATGGCTATGTGCTTGAATTCAAGGTAGGTAGAAATTTTGAAGATATCATTGATCTTGACAAGCGCGTGTTTGAAAGAGACGAGATATACAAAGTAGGAAGCCAGCTTGTCAGAATATTAATGTACTTGCATTCAAATGGCATAGTCCATAGAGACATAAGAACGCCAAATACCTTGTATGATGGTGAAACGGTTAACCTAGTTGATTTTGGGCTTGCCCGCTGGATTGATAACAAGAAATACAAGGCAGACATGGACTTTGCATTTTTGGGAGACTTCCTTCTCCACTTGTATTACACTTCGTTTCAATTCAAAGGTGGCAAGAAATGTTCTTGGTATGACGAATTGCCACTGCATCAAAAGGAATTGCAATTTTTAAAAAGGCTTATGGGTGTTAAACAAAGGTATAAAAGTATTCATGACGTTGAGGAAGAATTTAACGAGATGGTTGAAGCCTGTAAAGTCGGGTAACAAGGAGTACGTAAAACTGGGATAAGGCAAGACCCGGCGTTTATACGCTGTGTTCTTGCCTTATTTATATCGGCCTAAAGGAAACGATGCATCGTCCCTGGTGCAGGCATGACTTTTCTTTGTCTTTCACGTATCTGTCTGGGCAGTATGTTAGAATAAGGGTGAAGAAGAAATAAATTGCTCGGGGGAATAAAATATGAGCGAAGTTCAGCACATTCGTGAGCGGTCTGAAAGGGAAGAGCAAGAACGCCTTTCTCCCTATGGTGCAAAAAGCAAATATGCTACACGAGAGCGATTGGAAGAAGATTGCCCGATCCGTACAAAATTCCAACGGGATCGTGATCGAATTTTGCACAGCAAACCGTTTCGCCGTCTTAAACATAAGACTCAGGTTTATATTGCCCCGTCTGGTGATCATTACCGTACCCGGATGACACATAGCTTGGAAGTTTCACAAATATGTCGCACGATAGCCCGCGGACTACAACTGAATGAGGATCTCATTGAAGCAATCGCTTTAGGGCATGATGTGGGGCATACCCCCTTTGGACATGTCGGTGAGGAGGCGCTACGGAAGATCATTACTCACTTTGAACATAATGAGCAGTCGATACGTATTCTGAAGGTTCTGGCACGAGAAGGTCAGGGTTTGAATCTGACAGAGCCTGTTCTCGACGGGATCTTACATCACACTGGGGCGGGGATTCCGAAAACCCTTGAGGGACAGATTGTGAAAACAGGAGATCGGATTGCCTATCTTTGTCATGATTACGATGATGCCCTCCGTGCGGGTCTACTTATCAGAAGTGACTTGCCTGAGACGATTAAACGGACGCTCGGAGACAAGCCGAGCGCTATGATTACGACCATGGTGGCTGACATGATTGAGGCCTCCACTGTTCAAAACAGCATTCACCAGTCCGTCAAGGTCCAAGGAGCCATGCAGGAATTTCGACAATTTATGTTTGACAAAGTCTACAACTGCTCCACCTTGCGGGAAGAGCGTCGTAAAGGGCAATACATTATTCAAGCCCTATACGATTATTATCGTCGGGATACGTCTAAACTCCCTGAAGGCTTTTTGATTTGGGCCGATGGGGATGAGACCATGGCGGTTGTCGACTATGTTTCAGGGTTGACGGATAATTACGCAATTGATCTGTTTTCAAAATTGTTTATACCACGGTAGCGCCTCAGCGAAGCGCAGCAACGCCCCTGGTCATAATGACCAGGGGCGTTGCTGCGTTCAATACGTTTGTTTACTTCTTGATATTTAAGCTTTCGTTAGGCCTAAGTGGTCTGCTAGTTTCTAGGTTACCGAGCATGCCGTCTCCTTTTACCCCGTTCAAGAGAAATTGTACGCTTGTAACGTTCTTAAGTGTGGTTAAGGTGTTCACGATACTATACATTGTCATTTGTTCACCAGCGGAGCCTCCACCAAAGTTCTTTTGGAATTCTGAGGAGAGATCAAGGGTTGCCACGCCGTCAGCGCTCACAGCCGCGCTGAGTAAAGTCGTTCCCTTAGGAATTGGGTTTTCAATACCAGAAGGGGGAGTTTGCAGCTCCGAAAACATTGCGCTGATGACTTCTTTATTTTTGACGACGACGGATCGCTCTGTGGCAATTAAGCCACTAGCATCCCCGTTGGGGAAGTAAAGGGTTAATTTTAAGGATTCTTGGGTCGAGTCAGAGGGGGTGACTGAGTCGGCAGGAGCTGGAGTATCTGGAGTACCTGGAGTACCTGGAGTACCTGGATCATTGGTAGTTGGAGCGACTGAATCAGTAGGGGTATCTTCCGAGACTTTAGGGGCAGCATCACTCGGCGCATTCGTTGAAGTTTTGGCCGAACCACATCCTGTCATAAAAACCCCCACTAGTAAAATTGTCATCGTTGTTATAAATAGTTTAATACACCTATGTTTAGACATAATATATCCACCTTTCTCATAAGTTTCTTTATTTGCATCAATGTGGTTATCATTTCATAAAGATGCGCGGATTATTGTTAATAGTTTACCATGATTTTATAGCAGGGGAAAGACTTGAATCAGAAACATTGTGCTATTTGTCGTAGCCACGGGGACATTTGTCCATCCTTAGGGCGCTCGATCTCTAACCTGCGGTTCAAGTCCTTGGGCAGCGATCTACTTTGGCTTAGTTATATAAATAAATGGCGAAGAAAGGAGGAATTCCTTACTATAAAGTAGAATAAAATAGTTTCCGGGGGATTATTTGAATTCTTTCTAAAACTTATTCTAGTTCAGAAGACTAAAAAAGAGGAATTCGAAAGTTTTCGGCGAAGAATTGCATAAGTGAAGGGTTGACAAACTAAATATAATGTGAGTAAACATCGAAGGGCGAAAAACGTGGAAAACAGAATTCATGTCGATTTAATTCCAGAAGAGACTATCGAGGAAGTGCGTATGCGCACGGATATCGTTGAGGTTATATCTGAATACGTCACCTTGCAGCGGAAGGGGAAAAACTATTGGGGACTTTGTCCTTTCCATTCGGAAAAGACACCTAGTTTTACTGTGACCCCTGAGAAACAAATGTTTTATTGTTTTGGCTGCAGCGTTGGAGGAAACATTTTCACGTTTCTAATGAAAAAGGAAAATTGGTCTTTTGTGGAGAGCGTTAAAAGTCTGGCGAGTCGATACGGGGTATCTCTTCCTGAGAAGGAACAATCTCCCCACGAACGGGAAGAAAACCGATTACGTCGACGTTTTGAAGAAATTAACGATTGGGCAGCTAGCTACTTTCATGACCTTCTATTAAGATTGCCCGAAGGAGAACCTGGACGAATCTACTTTGCTAAGCGCGGCATTGACCTTGAGACAATGAAAAGCTTTCGCTTAGGTTATGCTCCAGAACGCTGGGATGGATTATTAGTTTACATGCAGGAAAGGGGCGTCCGGCCTCATGAATTAGCAGAAGCAGGGCTAGCGGTTGAAAAGGAAGCGCTTGGTAAAGACGGTCAACAACAATATTATGATCGTTTCAGAAATCGCGTTCTATTTAGTATACTCGACCGACGTAAACAGCCCATTGCCTTTGGTGGACGAGTGCTGGATGATTCAGTGCCTAAGTATCTAAATTCTCCGGAGAACATCTTCTTTAATAAGGGGCATAACCTTTATGGAATGCATCGTGCCCATCAAGGTATTCGAGAGGAAAGCTACGCTTTGTTGGTTGAGGGTTATATGGATGTTATTGCCCTGCAAAATGCTGGGTTCCCCAATGCAGTTGCATCCTTAGGAACCGCTTTAACAAGTCATCAGGCTAAACTTTTGAGACGGTACACGTTACGTGTCGTCCTTCTCTATGACTCCGATGCGGCAGGAATACAGGCTGCGTTTCGAGGGGGAGAGATTCTCCACGACGCTGGGATCCGAGTGGATGTCTTGACCTTAACGGGTGCAAAGGATCCGGATGAGTACTTGAAGCGCTACGGTCTGGAGGCGTTTAACAAAGCTCTAAGCAAGGTTTTGACTTTTGTAGAGTTCAAGTACAGGACAATGGTTCGCGAAAAGCCACCAGGAAACATTCCGGAGAAGGCTGAATTAGTGGTAAAGCTTGCCAAAGATATCTTGAAAGTCACCAGCCCCGTTGAACGGGAAGGATATGAGCGTTTTTTGAGTTTGGAACTCGGGCTTACCTTAGAGGCAGTACAACGCGAGATTGCAAGCCAGGAATACAAAAACCCCAAAAAATCTAAAAAAGAGAGCCCCCAGGAACTTTCTCAACCAAATCAGGTTAATAATGTAAAAAATGTATATAATATCACTAATGCCATTATATGTAAAGAGAAAGGCGCTCCACCTCTACCCACCGTCTATTTAGGTGTTTATAGAGCAGAACTCTTGCTTCTGCGCATACTTTTGGAGGATATTTCACATTTGCCGAAAATCAAGACAATGTTGGGAGATTCCTTTTGGAAAGTACCAGTTCATCAACAAATTTTTAATTATCTCGATCAGGACGGCGTATTACCGGCGCACTGCGATGAAACAGTTCAAAGCCGATTGGCGAGCTTGTACCTGGAAGAGTTAGATATATCTCAAACTGAGCGACTTTTAGAGGATTGCATTAATGAAATCCTTTCTACTCAAGCTGAGGAAAGAGTGGAGGATCTTCAAGCACGCATGGCAAATTTAGAAAAATCCGGTGACATGGCTGGGGCTATGGCTCTGTTGAAAGAGATAGGAGAGCGGTTAAAACGTGGCTAATAGTAAGGTTGAACAATCTCGAAAGCAGGATCTGAGAGAAGGTGAGGGACAGATGAAAAAAGAACAAGAAAAAAAAGACAGCGTCCAAGCCCTCATTGAGAAAGGCAAAAAGAAAGGGTCCTTAACATATCGAGAGATTATGGATGCCCTCCAAGGGGTTGATCTTTCTGCGGAACAAATTGACGATGTCTATCAACAATTTGGACGTATGGGTATAGATGTAGTGCCTGAGCCGGGACAAGTCGATTTAGAGGTTCTGAAAAAAGCTACGCAACAAGAAGAGGAAAAAGCAGAAGAGATGGAGGACGATGAGGAAGAGGAAGAGGGGGAAGTCGATCTAAGCGTCCCTGAAGGCGTGGGAATTGATGATCCAGTCCGCATGTATCTGAAAGAAATCGGACGAGTTCCCCTGCTTTCGGCCGATGAAGAAATTCAATTGGCAAAGAGAATGGAGGCAGGTGACGAGGAAGCTAAGCGCCGACTCGCCGAAGCCAATTTGCGACTTGTGGTTAGTATTGCGAAACGCTATGTTGGACGCGGTATGCTTTTCCTTGATCTGATTCAAGAAGGTAATCTTGGACTGATTAAAGCCGTAGAAAAATTCGACTATATCAAAGGTTTTAAGTTCAGTACGTATGCCACCTGGTGGATTCGCCAAGCCATTACCCGTGCTATTGCTGACCAGGCTCGGACGATTCGGATTCCAGTTCATATGGTAGAAACGATTAACAAGTTAATCCGTGTTTCGCGCCAACTCTTGCAGGAATTGGGGAGGGAACCCATTCCTGAAGAAATCGCTAAAGTGATGGACATCGCAGTAGAACGTGTGCGTGAAATTATGAAGATTGCACAAGAACCTGTTTCCCTAGAGACTCCTATTGGGGAAGAGGAAGACTCGCATTTGGGAGATTTTATTCCAGATGAGGATGCTCCTGCACCCGCAGAGGCAGCTTCGTTCATCCTCTTAAAAGAGCAATTAGAAGAAGTTCTGGAGACCTTAACCCCGCGCGAAGAGAAAGTGCTTAGGTTGCGGTTTGGACTGGATGACGGACGCACCCGGACCTTAGAAGAGGTTGGACAAGAATTCGGGGTTACTCGTGAACGAATTCGGCAGATTGAAGCCAAGGCACTACGCAAGTTGCGTCATCCGAGTCGCAGTAAAAAGCTCAAGGATTACTTAGAATAAGCGCCGAATTCCCACAAAATTATATTTAAATTCAAGAAAGACTTGACTAAAGGGCTTTAATTACGTATAATAACTCGTGCATGATATTCCTCGATAGCTCAATTGGTGGAGCAATCGGCTGTTAACCGATAGGTTGTAGGTTCGAGTCCTACTCGGGGAGCCATTGCGCTTATACGGGCCCATAGCTCAGCGGTAGAGCCCCCCGCTCATAACGGGTTGATCCTTGGTTCGAATCCAAGTGGGCCCACCACATTCGATGCGCAAGCACGAACTGGTGGAAGAGACAACAAAACACGGGCGCGATGTATTAACCATGAAAGTCGACGAACAGGGGCGATTAGCTCAGCGGTAGAGCGCATCCTTCACACGGATGAGGTCACTGGTTCGAGACCAGTATCGCCCACCAAGATATAAAAATAG
>DASRMG010000193.1:0-3432 GCA_035648035.1 Desulfosporosinus sp.
TATTTGAGAATTCTTTTCTAAACAACCAGCTAAATGCCCTTGAAAATGCCAGCTAACCGGTAATAACCAAAAGGAAACAATGGCATTAGGCTACCTGGAAGTAGAGAAACAGGGGTTCAGAGGGGTGCAAAACTTCAGAAGATAAGATTACCACTTTTTCTCTTTATCGCAAGAATCTTTTTTGTCCTTGTCATCTTTGCAGTCTTTTTTATCCTTGTCATCCTTACAATCTTTTTTACACTTGCAATCATCGTCATCTTCTAAACAATAGCAGAAGATAAACGCGCTTAATAATACGATAATTATTGCTAGCTCACACTCGACTAAACCTAGTTGGCATTGGCAACTACAGCAGTTACGTTCTTCACACATAGAGTTTGGCCTCCTTCATTTAAATAAAATGGAATAATATGGGTTTACATTGACATCATATTCTGCGTGTCTGGGAAATGTTCGTCGATTGAGTAGTATGTTACGTGACTAGCTATAAATAGAAATGGCAGGGGGAATTACTTATCATTCCCCCATGCCATTTTTTTCTTGTATAGGACTATTCAGCGACAAACGTAATTTGACAGATTGGGATTCGGACGACCGAACGGCATCCATCGACGGGTTTTCCAATGTTGGCAAACAGTTGAGCTTTAGTCAATACTGCAACGCCATCTTGAACTCCTTTGAAGTTTCCAACCCAAAAACTTGAATCTGTGCCTACTCCCAAACGCGTATCAATTGGATAATCGCCAAATAAACCTTTAATTAAAGTTGCTTTTGATTTAAATAACATATGATTGATCCCCTTTCCTTTCATTTGCCACAATCGTGGCGACATAAGATAAGAAATTTGGGAGAGGTTTTAATAATTATTTCTCATTTATGATATGTACAAGGTATTTAAAAAGTGACAAACTAACTAGTTATAATAATTCATTAAAATTTAGAACATTTTTAGAGCACTTTTAAACCTTTTGATATGCACAGAGTTGTCCACAAATACATACCTATAGAGTAGAAATGTAACTCATTGTGTTTCCAATACTCTTTTGAAAGGAAGAATGAAACATGTTTATGGCATCATTAATCTTCGTCTGCACTGCCTTCCTATACTGGTTCTTGAGACCTCCAGTTCTTCAAGAAAATTATATCTTACACGAGAACATCATCTTTCCTAGGCATTCAACTCAAAACAGCGAGGGTGTGGCAGGATGTTTGATTTCGCAACACTCTATACGTTAACTGTTTTTTTCCTGATGGTTCTGTTTCTGTATTGGAGACCTCACGGCATCAACGAATCTATACCCCCCACGATTGGCGCCTTATTAATTTTCTTTGCTGGCATCGTTCCTTTGAGCGATATTTCCATTATACTGGGGTTCGTAAGTGGGGCCTCCATCACAATTCTATCCACTATTGTGATGTCAATTGTCCTTGACAGCCTTGGTTTTTTTCGCTGGGCTGCCTATAATCTGGTGAATCGAGCTAGAGGCTCAGGGGTTTTGCTCTACTGGAATATTATTTTACTCTGTTTCCTCATGACACTGTTTTTCAACAACGATGGAAGCATCCTCATAACCACCCCTATTATTATTGAGATTGTTACACTTTTGAAGCTGAAAAATCATCAGCAATTTCCTTATCTTCTTTCAGGGGCGCTCATCGCGACAGCTTCTAGTGCACCCATCGCGGTGAGCAACCTCGCTAACCTAATTGCTCTGGAAATAATAGGATTAGATTTAAATTCGTACGTGTCCATGATGTTTGTCCCCTCAATGTTAGGAATCATGACAATATCTTCGCTACTGTTTTATTATTTTAGGGAGGATATACCGAAGATAATTAATGTTTTTCCAGCAGCGGAAAAGGATCATTTCACAAACCATCATCATAGGCCTGATCTTCACCATAACGCGCATCCACTTCCGCACCCTCCTACACCACGCCACCTATTAATTGACAGACCGTTTGCCTTACCTGTACAGGATATATCCATGTTCAAGGTTTCTATCGCTATTGTGGCTTTGACCAGGGCAGGCTTGTTTTTAGGAGCAAGCTTTGGTATTCCGATCGAATGGACAGGCATCTTTGGTGCTCTGGTGCTGATCGGGTATAGATGGTACAGGAGGGGCGTTGGGGCGAGAGATATTGTAGAGAAAACTCCTTGGCATATCATGTTATTTGCCTTCAGTATCTATGTGGTGGTTTATAGCCTGCATAATATTGGTTTAACTGATTGGATTGTAAAACTACTTCGAGAACCTATGTTAGACAGTCACTTGAACGCTTGTCTAATCAGCGGTGGGTTGCTTACACTCATGTCGAATCTCTTCAATAATCTTCCATCAGTTATGGTTGGCACATTAACTCTGACAGGCATGGGACTGGATATGCCGACGTTGCATATTGCCTATCTGGCAAGTATTTTAGGGGCGGATATCGGCTCACTGATCACTCCCATGGGAACTTTAGCATCCCTGATTTGGATGTTCTTGCTAAAGAAAAACGGGATTAAAATTAGTTGGGCAAGTTGTTTAAAAGTAACGATTGTGGTCATTCCCATTGGACTCCTCGTCAGTTTATTCAGCCTGTATTTTTGGTTAGAGTGGCTATTTTTCTAATCCTACAATAGAAAGACCTAGTCCAAATTAAATTGGCCTAGGTTTTTCTATCAATAATAAACGGACTGAATTACGTATCCATAGTTGTTAGATCGATCTGGGATCAGCCTCAGAATAAGCATATAGGTGAGTGATAAATAGTCAATAATAAAGTAGTACGGCGGTTTTGGTAACCGTCGTACTACTTTATTGAAAAATTTTCATTACCGGTGTTCTACCCATTTCAAGAGTTTCCTGAGAAGGTGCACTAATAGTCCTTTTTTGGGAGGCATAGGATCACCTCGCGTTTGTCATTGTGACAGTTTAATCTTTGTTTTCTTTATCACCTTTATGATAGTCAACGGCGACAAACGTAACCTTACAGATTGGGACTCGGACTACGGGACGGATTCCGTCAACTGGTTTTCCAGGATTGGCAAACAGTTGAGCGTTGCGTAATATTGCAACTCCATTTTGAATTCCAGCATAATGGCCATTCCAATAACTCGCATCGACACCTACTAGTAAACGTGTGCCAATTGGATAAGGACAGAATAACATCATATGATTCATCCCCCTTTATTCATCTGCCATGAAGGCAGTATAAGATGTAGAGATTTGGGAAATCATGGATGATCATTAACAATGTAGGTTATGTACAAGTCGTTTAAAGTGTTACAAAAGACTATGGGGGCCGAAAAGGGGCTGTCTCAAAATAGAAATTAAATTTCTATGAAGAGGCAGTCCTTTTTCTTTGTAAAAATTGAAAAAGACGAGTCCGAAGACCCGCCTTTTTGGTATAATTAGTTATGCTGCAAAACAAACAAACTATACCCAA
>DASRMG010000194.1:0-14805 GCA_035648035.1 Desulfosporosinus sp.
AAGGCCTAGTACCCAACCATGAAGTTGTTGAGAGCCACTGAATTTCTGGGTGGCTCTCCCTCCTGGAACACTGGTATAATTTTTCAGGACACGTGGTTTAGTGCAAAACGGAAAGGTGGCTCCGCCACACCGAAATATTCACTCAAGGCGTTGGTCATGGTATTGGTGTCGGAGTTATCGCGGTCGCTATCTTGATCCTCATCGCTTTAGGCTTGATTTTCTAAGACGATCTTATAAACTGGCTATCATCTGAAGAGGTGATAGCCTTTAGCTAGTCTTTTTAAAACGGCAATTTCCGCTAAGTACAGGTACCTATGTTACAAAGATAAAACATAACAAGCCGTAGTTTCACTATTTATCCATCGTGATGGTCCGATAGCTACGTTAAGCACCCTCATCAGCCGAGAGTGTTTCCCCCGTACAATCGTTGCAAACTTCCTCTGCCTTATGCTCATGTGAATGCTCATGGTGCCCACACGACCCTCCGCTTTCTCCATCATGACTCTTCATCCATGTTGGGTTCATTTTACCAACAGTTATCAGTAAATCCATCCAAAGCGTATCCCTCATGTGATGTTGGTGTTGATCTTTCCTTGGTTTGAGGATCAGTGTATAGAGTGCTAATAGGTTGAATGCTTGGTCAGCATCTAACTCATAAAACTCTAGATTTCCTGAGGTCTTGTCAATCAAACCATAGTTGTTGTTACCATCAAGATCTCGGCCATCAAATAATTTAAACGGGCCAATCTCAAACATTTCCCTCCTAGCACGATCAAATAAGAATTCAAATTCGTCAACACCAATAACTTTTGCAATCAATTCAGATCCAAACATACACAACACTCCTTCATAGTTAACTAAATCGATTAAGGTTAAGGTTTGCTCGTATATAACACCACACCACCTTACGTAAGTTTGCCCAAGTTGTCTCTACTACATGTGCCTAAATTTATATCCTGAAAGACTAAATTTTAATAAATAAATAAATAGAACCTCTACTCAGTACTGAGTAGAGGTTCTATTTATTTAACGGGATGAAAGAGTTCTGAGACAAGAAGAGAATTTTTTATTTCTCTAGATTTAGATAAGAGACGATGAGGGTAGCCTTGAGTTGCTATACTACCTCTTTCTGAATAACCCTAGACTCCCAAACCCTTGAGCTTGAACACCTTGATTTTGGAAACCTTGGTTAACGACTACGTTTCTTGTGGTCTGTTGTATATAATGCTGAGGAACATCTATAACATTTTGGCGTCTGATGTTCACCACTTGATGAATAACAGGGACGAATCGTTGGGTGTAATAATCTTCTACGCAATATACTGGGGGACAACAGATTGGTTTTACACATCTATGCACTAAAAGCACCTCCTTATTTATTGTACTTTATTCAGCGAAGTGCAATTTGGTGAATTTTCCCTTTTATTACATTGTGCTTTCATTATTTCATACCTATCTAGCACTGCATCCAGCTCTTGGCTCACCGCGACAACTTCGGGATGTGAAAAACATTTACCCTCTTTTATCTTGATCATTGTAGAACGCAAAATTTCTATTTCCTTATGTAATTCTTTAAGTTTAGGCATACTTAATCCCTCCAATTAGTTTCGAGATTAGTATACCCTCATTAACCTTAGCTAAGCCTTTCCTACGCTAGGAACCGGACTCAATGGGCAAAGCAATAGCCTCCCTCATTCTTTATGAACAAGAAAGGCTATTACGTTGTCGGCCACTCTTAATATTCTTCTCTTACACCGAATTCAGCCGATTCTACCCATTCTTCTGGGCGGCTAATAAGTGTCACTAACTGTTCAATTATTTTGTAGTGATCTTCTTCTTGTTTCATCAAGTATTCAAATAACTTTTTCGATTCATCCTCTGTTGCTTCAGATGCGTATTTTCGATAAAGCGTCATACTTGCTTTTTCATTGTCTAAAGCCAATCGATATACATCTAATTGATCAGGGCTTTGTTTAATTCCTGATTTAAGCGCTTCAATGTTACTAAATACATTTTTAGCTCCAGAAAGTGTTTCACTTTCTGGTAAATCATAAGCTTGCTTATTCGCTTTATACTGTAAAACTTTCACATGCGCCTTTTCATCTTTTGCCAACATAAGGAACACTTTACTTAAAGCATTATCTTTATTAATTTCTGCTTGTTGAGTATAATACTTTTCACCTTCAAGTTCCATATTTATGGCAAATTCTAGAATGTTCATTAATTTACCTCCCAATGTCATAATTTGTGTATGAGCGTTTCCGCCTTAATTATGACAAATTATACCATAGTAAAATTTGTCAGTCAAATTCATGATCCCTGAAAGGTACTTCCTACAATCGATTAAACTTTTCTTGTTCACCATTGCTACTAATAGCATTCAATTCTCCTCCTAGGAGGATTATTAAGGCGCTAATATATAACCAGCTTATTAAAGCGATCACGCCTCCTAGACTTCCATAGACTTTTTCATAATTTGCAAAGGTATTTACATAGAACGAAAACAATAAAGAAGTCGTTATCCAACCTCCCGTTGCGAAAATAGTACCCACCATTATATTCTTAAATTTCAACCTCCTATTGGGTACGTACTTGTATATTAAAGAAAATGTCATGAACATTAAGCTAAGAGGGATACCATATCTTAAAAATGACCAAATAATTTCAAATAAATGTGTTGCTCCAATTAAGCCGAAGACATAGGAACCAATAATTTTTCCAAATACGAGCATAACAATGGTAAATATTATCATCACTGTTACGCCAAGGGTGGAAATGAGGGCGATAAAACTAAGGTGAACAAAATGACGGCTCTCTTTTACCTCATAGGAATTATTAAGGCCTTTTCTAATAGCAGATACTCCTTTGGAAGCCGCCCAAAGACTTCCCAACATACCTAAAATTAATAACGTAGTACTTTTAGCTTGTACGGTCTGTACTAACATATTTTTCACTAAGATCGCTGTATCATGCGGAAGAAAGGCATTAAAATTAGTAATTAACAACTCACTTGAAAGAGGGGTGAAGCTTAACAAGTTAATTAAAAACAGCAAGAACGGGAAAAAAGCTAATATCAAGTAATAAGTGATTTGTGCACTCATAGAAGGCAAATCAGCCTCTTTATATCTAAATATTAGTTGTTTGATGGTCCTATATATTATCCAGTCTCTTAACTTCTCGAGCATATTAGCTCCCTCCGCTTCTCAAATTACCTCTCTCTTATTTTTCTGGATCGGATATTTCAATGTCATAGTCATCAGCATCTTCACCAAAATATTTATTATAACGCTTTTTAAATTTCTGAAAAATGAAGGAAACTATGACTTTAATAATCGCATACAGTGGAATCCCTAGAATCAGTCCAGCTACACCCAGTAATTCACCCATCACAAGTAGGGAAATGATAATTGTTAGTGGATGAATCTTTAAAGATTTACCCATAATATTTGGAGACACGAGGTGGCCTTCAAGTGTCTGCACCACAATCCAAACCAATAATAGTTTGAGTAACATAAACGGTGAGTCAATTAGAGCAATGATGAGTGCCGGTATGATGGCAATAGTTGGTCCAATAAAAGGTATAACACAGGTAAAAGCAGCAACGAGGGCTAATATTGCGGCATATTCTAAGCCGATAATCATAAAACCAATGTACATTAAGACGCCAATGCAGAGGGATACAATTAATTGGCCTTTAATATACGAGCCAACCTGTTCATTAATTGTGGTGAAAACGGTAATATAGTCTCTTCTAAATTTAGGTGGTACGATTTTGACGGTATACTCTACAAACCGTTGATCATCTTTTAATAGAAAAAAGGTGATAATTGGAAACATTACTAAAGTAGTCACTACACTAGATACTGTTGACACGACATTTGAAATACTATTCGTCGTTGTCTTTAAATTATCCACAATCTTTTTAGGTACGTCACTTATAAATTCATTAAACCATTGAGCTGAACTATTGATCGTCGTTCCAAAGATCGAATCTGCACTCCATCGATTAAAGGCACTTGAAAGTGTGTCCACATATCCAGGAAAATTCTCAACAAAACTGATCACTTGCTCCCGAATCACTGGAACAATGATAACCATCAGCCCTGTAATCAACGCAATAATGGTTAATAAAAGTAGGATAATACCCCAAATTCGTTTTACTTTATGTTTTTCCAACCAATTAATTAAGGGATTAAAAAGATAATATGCGATAATGGCTAAGATGACAGGAGCAATCACGGTCGATAAAATAGTAATTAAGGGTTCAAAAATAAACGCTATTTTGGAATATAAAAAAACCATTGTTCCTAAAAGAATAAGAACTATTAAAGTAAAGACTAAGTTATTTCCTCCTATAAACTTTATATATCGCATCTTGTCTTTCATTTCATATCTCCTTATCTACAGTACCGTTCTCACTGCTGATCTTAATGGTAATCATTATACATGACACGAAAGGATTCGCCAATATCTTTCTAGTCGATTAAACGAGTCGCCCAACTTCGGCAAATGAAGTCACTTGTATTTAAACAAAGCAAAGAGACTACCTCAATGAGGTAGTCTCTTTGCTTTGTTTACCTGGCGATGACCTACTTTCCCAGGGGCTTGCGCCCCAAGTATCATCGGCCCTGGAGGTCTTAACTTCCGTGTTCGAGATGGGAACGGGTGGAACCCCTCCGGCATGATCACCAGATGTTTGAGATAGAGCGTTTCTTACGAGCGCTCTTCATAGGTGCTGGATCAGTATACCCCATTTATCATGCGCTGTAAAGTGTTATGACCATTGTGGTCAATTTTTTTCATCAGTCTACTTCTTTATTCCCGCAAAAATGGTTAGGCTAATGACAGGCTTTACTTAAAGAGAGGAATTAAAATAATGCAAATTAGACCTCGACGCATCGTAGCAGCCCTGGGGGTGGTTGTTATAGTCATCGGTTGTTATGTAGGCTTGCAACTCAACAGTTCACGAGCCGCGAATTTACAAACACAGGTGTCCGCGGTGGCACTTGATCAAACGCCGCCCTCTGTCGCATCCACTTCGCAAGAACCGGCAGTTCTTGACGCTCTAAAAAACTCTAAAGCGCCAGTTTCAACCTCGGGCACCCCTTCTTCAGTGGATTACAAACAATCCATGTCAAAAACTTACCAGCAGACACTTCAAGCGATGGAGAACATAAAGAGTAATACCTTGGCTTTAAAAAGCAAACAGATGTCTTTATCTTCTTACAAAGCCAGCATTCTTGAATCCCAGACGACCTTCTCCTTGGCTGAAGCCTACGTTCGCGCAAACCCTCCGACTGATACAATGCTTAATACTTCCTACCAAGAACTTTTGGGAGGAATCAGCTTAGCCAAACAAGCCATGGCCGTTGTGCTCAAAGGGATTTCATCCTTCAGCGTCTCTAAGTTGTACTCTGCACGTGAGATGGGGATAACAGCACAACAACAGGTGCTGAATGGTTACTCCCATTTATAGCAAAAAAAGCCCATTAGATTGATATCTCACTATCAATCTAGCGGGCTTTTTTTGCGTTGCGGTTGGACGCAGGTTATTGAATAAGTTCCTTATTTCTATGAATTTCTGATGTAAATCGTTCGTACATTGCCATGGACAAGGGTTGATCTACTTCTGATTCGGCTTGATAGATAAATATCAAATTAGTAAAGAAGCTATTACAACTTTCCCCACTCTCCACATAATCCTTGCGACAGCTCTCAACTTCCCTCATACTAGCACCGATTAACTGGGCAATGTCGTGATCCGTGGCTACTAAATTATAGGCGTCTAAGGTCGTCGTCACTAATTCGCCTAAACCAGCAAGGACGTGGCAGGTTTCCTTGATGCTTACCTCTAGATTTTGAATGAAAGACTCTAAGCGTTCAAGGTTATATTTATTTTTAAACCTGATAGATTTTTCTATTTCTAACTGTTTTTCCAGTTGTAATTTCTCCAAATGTAGTTTATATAGGTATCGTATCTCCCGGCGCGACGCTCTCCGAAGTCTTATGATTTGGTTACTATTTATTTTCCATATTAGTTCTAAACGTTCTGCAGGAGATACATCTGTATCCCTTATCCTAACAAAGCGTTCAAAGTCTTTTTTCCCCATCATTCTGGCTAGTGAGTCTTCCTTTTCGTGGTCTCGGTTTAAGTAAATAATTTCGCCCAATTAATTACGCCTCCTCCTTAATGGTCTCTATCATAGCATCATTTTTTCCTAGACAAGGTCTCATTATTCCCTCGGATGTGTGGGCAATTTTTTCCATATATCTTCTTTTTTCTCTTCTCACTCCTTCTATTTTCCCCCTTTAAAGCGGGATTCTTTTATTGAATGGAGTTGGCATAGATTTTTTTCATATTGACTTAATCGTATTTTTTAAGGTATTGTGTAATTAGGGATGTATGTCTTGAAATTCATTAATATTTCACGATATAAGATAGGTTTAACTAAAACTTTCAGATAATAGGAAGAAGGATGATAAAATGAAATGCGAAAAATGCATGACTGGTATTCCATTGGATGCACGATTTTGCCCCAATTGCGGCGAAAAGGTTGAAATGTTTAATGAAGGCGTCAGAGGGAATGAAATAAGTATTGAATGGTTAATTATTCTCTTTAAAAAACTCGGTTTTGAAGTTGAGATTAATACAGATGGAGATAGTTTTATTGGGAAAAATAAAGAGAGTTTTAATTACAAAGTCAATCTAGCTACAGACCTCAAAGTAATCACTATTGGCTGTAATTTCGCTATGAAACAAAAAAATATTTCTGATGTCAATAAATTACAAGATGCGCTTGCCAAAGCAAATTCTATGTCTCATTTAGGAATTTTCAGTCTATCGGATAATAATAAAGTACTCAACATAATAACTCATATAAATTTAACCGAGTTAATGATCGAGAGAGATATTCTAGTATATTTGAATATTTATGAAAAGAACCTTATGCAACTCATAGAAAGTTTAGAAATTATGGAAATATAACTATTAGTTGTTCAATATAGATGTAGAATAATGACTATATTACTTACAAATTATATCAGAGGGATATCTTGGCGATATCCCTCTGATTTTTAATCCTCTTTGTATCGGATTAAAATTAGATTTTGCTTCCACCTTTGAGTTGTTCTTCAGCGAATTTAATCATGCGTTTGGTCATTTGTCCGCCAACAGAACCGTTTTCACGGCTCGTGCGCTCTCCACCAAGTTGAAGACCCATTTCATTGGCTACTTCATACTTAAATTGATCCAATTGTTGTTTAGCACCTTGAGCTGCTGGTTCATTGCTGCTTTTGTTTTCCATGTTTAATGACCTTCTTTCAAAATTTTATTTCCTTACTGGAGTAAAGTTATTATGTTCCCGTGAAAGTAAATTATTCTGGTAATTACTGCTAGGAAATATGGTCAAGTTGAAGTTATTTCATGACGTATTATTTTAGCTCTTCGCAAATAAGAAGAACCAGGCGTGAACTCGTCTCACGCCTAGTTCTTCTTACTTCTTAACGGCAGACCTTGCATTTCTAAGGTCTCTACAGCTCTGACAGTACGACCCCAGATTCGTACTGTCCCCACATTGAACACACAGGTGATTGGCCCTTCTCTCGGCACACCTTACTCTTGCTCTCACCTTAAGATTCCACGCACAACTGATACAAAACCAGCTCTTTCTATCTAGCCCCTTACCACAGGTTGAGCATTTTCCATCTGCATGATACCGTAACACGTGATCGTGCCTCAACCGATGATATTTCTCATTGCAGCTGCTGCAATAATTCAGCCCTTCCCCATCTTGAACACCACCGCAGCCTACACACAAACCTTGATCCACTCGTGAGTTTCTTAATTTGACCATATCATTAAATATGATGATCGACATAAGAGTAACCCCGTCCTTTCAACTCAGGTCCATTATTCTTCGGTGAACTTACAAATGTTATCCTCGCATTCTTCAGACTTTTTTTACCATATTGTTACATTAATTCCAGTCTGTGCATACTATGAATTATCTCTTAACAAAGGAGGAAATGCAAATGGCATTTGGTAAAGTTGATCCATGTGATTGTGGCAAAGGACATGGCGTTGGTACAGGAATTGCTGCAGTTGTCGTGATTATTCTTCTGTTAATCGCAATGGGAATCGTATTCTAGAAAAAGAATGGTGGAAAAGCAATTCTTATAACTGGCTATCATCCACAACGATGATAGCCTTTAATGTTTGATACTTTAACTTAAATACTATCATATCGGTTGGATTATTGTGACAAGTATTTGGTTCAATAATCCGAAAAATTCTTTAGATTGTACAATATGATCTTGTGTCTTTGCCACTTCTATAATTTACCGGGTGAAAATTGAGATAATTGAACGAGTTCTAGGGAATTTTAACTAGGTTATATCTTGAAGACTTATATTTAACGCAATACGATCAACGGGAGGTGTCCTTTATGTTCTACCGATTCTTAGCATTCTTAATAGCCCTTTCCTGTTTTTGGGGATCATCCTCTGTAGTTATGGCCGCTGATACGCCCGATTTTGTAGATATCCAGCAAATAATCCCTTCTGTGGTCTTGGACATAAAGTATGCTACAACGGATAATTTTACGCACACTAAGCTTTATGACAGCCCTAATCCCAAGGCCCTTCTACGCCGCGGAACGGCTAATAAACTCAAAAAAGTGGCTGATGAAGTTGAGAAACAAGGCTACTATTTAAAAATATGGGATGCTTATAGAAGTCCTGAGGTTCAGTTTAAAATGTGGAAGATCGTACCTGATACACGTTTTGTTGCGAATCCCAATAAAGGCTATTCTAACCATTCTCGAGGGTCTGCTGTTGATGTTACCTTAATAGATCTACAGGGCAAAGAAATTCCCATGCCTACTGGCTATGATGATTTTACCCAGGAAGCAGCGCGCGCTAAGGATAATGTTAATGCAAAATATTTACAGACCGTTATGATTAACAACGGCTTTAAGTCACTGGCAACTGAGTGGTGGCATTTTGATGATAAGGATTCTTACCAACCGGCTGATTCCGTTCAGGTTTCTTCACCCCAGGTGTTGGACCATGATGAAATCACCTCCATCACTCTCAGTGCTGTGGGAGATGTGACCTTGGGGCAGGATGAACGCTTTTCGTACGCTGGCAGTTTTAATCAGTATCATACGTTACACGGCTCAGACTACTTCTTCTCGGGGGTCAAGAAAATACTGAGTGAGGATGATCTTACGATTGCTAATTTAGAAGGAACATTAACGAGAGTCTCAGAAAAACCTGATAAAAGCGCTCAAGGGAATCAAGCGTTCTTCTTTAAGGGAAATCCTTACTATACAGAGATCTTGAAAGACGGAAGCGTTGAGGCTGTGAATTTAGCGAATAACCATAGTATGGATTTTCAGGCGAAAGGTTTGACGGATACTCTAGATACTCTAGATCACGCAGGAATCACTAGTTTTGGGGATGACAAGATTACGACCTATGAGGTAAAAGGCGTGAAAATAGGACTAATTGGCGTCAATACCTTAGGGCCCTTAGAGGAAGGCGTTAATTTAGACAACCTGAAGTCAGACTTAGATAAAAATATCAAAGTTCTAAAAGAAACGACCTCGTTAATTGTGGTCAGTTTCCATTGGGGTACAGAAAAAAAAATGACCATAACACAAGCTCAACGTGATCTAGGGCGATACGCCGTTGACTTGGGTGCAGATTTGGTCCTTGGGCACCACCCACATGTACTTCAAATGTATGAAATCTATCAAGGTAAATGTATCGTTTATAGTCTAGGTAACTTTGTATTTGGCGGTCATTCAAATCCTAGCTATACAAACAGCGAAATATTTCAACAAACTTTTGCTTTTGAGAAAGGTAAACTCTCAAAAGCGAATACACCCGTGACAGTACCCTGCCGATTATTATCCAGTTTTAAGCCTGAACCCTCAAATTAAATATATAATGTAGAGAATTACACGTCTACGGATTTTATGATATACTATAACTTGATGTGGACAAGATTCCAACGAGCATGCAATATAACAGTCATACATAATGGCTTTATAAGCAAGGCAAATTAAGGAGTGATTTCTTATGGAAGAAACTATTGTAAACGCAGTTGTTAGGACTATGGACCCTAAGCAATGTAGAGCAGCGGGTTATACCCCCGGTGTGCTTTATGGCGATAGTATTACCAATGCAATTTCGGTTCAATTTGAGTCAGGAGACCTGAAAAGGATCATTGCAAACCATGGTTCGCGAGCAAAAGTATGGGTTAATTTTGGCAAAGACAAGAAATTCGGATTTATTAAGGAACTTCAAAGGGATCCTATTACCTTAAAACTCATCCACACGGACATATTCATTGTTTCTCAAGATCATGAAGTAAAAATGCTCATCCCTATCGACTTCGAGGGTCGAGAGAACTTGGATAACGTCATGCTTCAAGTTCTAAAACCGGAGATTGAAATTATGGGCAAAGCTGTCTTGATGCCTGACTCTGTCACGGTTGACATATCAAACCTGGTACTGGGAGATACGGTCACTGCAAAGAGCTTTACTTTTGACAAACAACTTACGATTATCGATCATGAAGACGACGTTTATGCAACCATCACTACGATTAGGGAACTCGATGAAGTCCCTGAAACTGTTGTAGTTGCCACTGAAGATGGCGGTGAAGCTAACGCTGAAACCGACGTTGACGCTGGAGCTTCCTCTGGTGCGGAGACTAAGAAATAATTAGACCGCATGCCGTAGTTTTGACGCAACAAGAAAAGAGCTGCTTCTTGATAGAACTATAAGTTCTACTTAAGAGGCAGCTCTTTATTGATGATTTCTTTAAATTAGGGTACCAAGCTACTTCCTAAAGATTAATGTCCGTGAGCACGGTTAAATCAGCGTGCAACTGTAGAACGCTTGCGGGTACCTCTGTGTTCACCGGTCCATTGAGCGTCTTGTTCAAAATATCTCTTTTACTTTCTCCGCTGACCAGTAGGAGGATTTTATCCGCTTGCATAATACTGCCAACACCCATCGTTACTGCTTGACGAGGAACTGCACGAGAATCCTGAAAAAATCGTGTATTCGCTTGAATTGTGTCGGCTGTCAAATCCACAACATGCGTATGGATTTCCATATTATGTGAGGGTTCATTGAAACCAATGTGGCCGTTCAGACCTAGACCCAAGATCTGAACTCCAATGCCGCCGACACTTCGAATCGCAGCATCGTACCTAAGACATTCCGCCGTTAAATCTGGGACATCTCCCCCAGGTATATCCACATTAACTTTAGGCAAGTCGACTTTACTCCAAAAATGTTCCCGCATGAAATAAGCGTAACTTTGCGGGTGATCATACGTTAAGCCTACATACTCGTCAAGGTTAAAGGTTCGGGCCTCACTAAAGCTAATTAAGCCTTCTTGAGCAAGCTTGGCTAAATATTTGTACATGCCAATCGGGGTACTTCCTGTCGGAAGACCCAAGACTAGATTCGGGGTTGCTAGGAGCTCACGTGCCACCCAACGGGCGGCCATTTGACCTAAGTTCAAATTATCTCGGGCGTATAGGTATTCCATGATGCCTGGTCTCCCCTCCTTTTAGATTCCCGTTGCTTTAAACACTAACTTGCCGTGTAGCCAAACCTCCTTTATGTCAAAATCCGCTGACAGACGAATAAAAGTAGCTTCCTTGTTTATTTCCAAACTGCCAACCCGGTGATCAATTCCTAATAGCTTAGCAGGATTTGAAGTAACATAACGCACCGCTTCCGGCCACGGGTAATGAAGCTTTTGTACCAACATTTTCAGGCCTTGGCGCAAGGGGTAGGCACTACCAGCGATCGTTCCATCTGACAACCGAACTACACCTTGACGTACAACGGTCTTTTGTCCGCCAAGCTCGTAGTCACCTTCCGGCATGCCTACCGCTCTCGTGCCGTCAGAGATTAAACAAACCTGTTCTGGAGTTTTATTCTTTAAGGCCAACTCAAGGACTGCCGGGTGGATGTGCACGCCATCTGCAATGATCTCCAGAGTAATCGTATCATCCAGTAACGCTTTGGTTAGGAGGCCTGGGCTACGGTGATGAATTCCTGGCATAGCATTAAACGCATGGGTGATATGCCGCACACCCCACGTCACAGCCTGCTCCATCTGAGATAAATCAGCTGCTGTATGCCCTGCTGAGGCAATGACGCCATGTGCGAGACAGACCTTAGCGAGTTCTCTGCCATCCAACCGTTCCGGAGCAAATGTAAGTATCTTGACAAGCTGTGGGAACTCGCGTAGCAAGTTTTCCAGGAATTGTACACTTCCTAGCTTAGCGTCATCCCAAATCATTTCCAACGCCTGTGCGCCTACGAATGCCTTCGCTAGAAATGGGCCTTCCAAATGTAGTCCTAAGATCTCCGCACCCCGGCAGTTACCTTGGTAAAACTCTGCTACATTTTGCAACACCCTTTTCAGTTGGTCAGGGCTGCTAGACATTGTTGTGGGCAAAAAAGCAGTGGTGCCTTCTTTAAGAAGCACTTCGGCTAAGGTCTGTAAGCTCTCTGTGGTGCCATCCATGACATCGCAGCCACCGGCCCCATGCACATGTGTGTCAATCAAGCCGGGGATCAAGATATCCCCTTCTATGTCCCACACTGCAGTGAGATCGTCCGACTGTAATGTTGGCTGCTGGACTTGAAACGTTTCTTCAAAGATATCCTTCAGCATGCCCTCTTCCCAGATCATTCCACCATAGCAAATACGATCCGGCAAAACCAAGGTTGCGCCTCGCACCAAACCTCTATCCAATTAGAATGCCTCCCTAAGTGCCTTGGGCTAAAAATAGTTGCTAACTATGCGAATTTGTCTCATATTTTCTAAGGATCGAGCAAATTTGCCCAACAAATTCTTTGATGCGATGCAATTCGCTCTCTCGGCTTCCAATCCTCCATGCCTTACAGTAATCCATGAGCCAGTATTCCAGTTTAGCGGCCAGTTCATAGGGAGCGTCTAGAGGACGTACCTTCTGCCCATACTCACGTTCTTTAATGATGAGCGTCAATTCCTGCATCAGGGCTACACCACGGGCTGCAAGATAATACTCAATCATTTCTTCTTGTCGGTCCGCATAGGAGCCCATATTATTCTGTTTAAGGCAGTTGAAGATGACTTTACATCTCGCCACCGCTGTCTTAAGCTGCTCCTCTGAAAATTTCATCATTTCCTCTTTAGCTTTTTCATACAGGCTGATGCCAAAATCTTCGTAGGTCTGATTGTAGACCTTATAATCCCTGAAAAAGGCTAAATTATTGAAGATGTTAATGTCCTGATGAGAAAGATCGCGTAAAAGCCCCACCAGAGTTTTTCCCGGGTCTTCATATTCGACCAAAGAAATCGCTTCGTCAATGGTACTAAAATCCCTGTCGTCGTCCACGTTCCAGCCTTGTGCCGCACCGTAAATCATACCGGGAATAGCCAGAGATGGCATATTAATGTGGCCACAATCTCCCCAGTCCGTATTCAAAAACCCATCAGCATGATACTGATGACCTAATTTTGCCATCTCTCTGATATTGGTAAAGCTCATGTCATACTCGTTCACCAATCGGCTGTAACCGGATACGCTAGGACACACATACTGCTTGAAGCCTTTTTCTGTGAATATTTTTACAGTATCTTCCGTAGCGCCATAATCGTAATACCAGTTTAAGCAGGTAACCTGTGCATTCAGTTTACCCAGATCTTCGGGATGACTCTTCACGATATCCCCCCAGATCATGACCTCTTTGCCCTTGGATTGAAGATATTCCACTAACCGGTTAACATAGAAAAGATACATTTCCGCGTAATTCATTTTCTGAGCCATGGAAGCACTTTTCCCTTTGCCCAAATCAAAGGTTTCATCGCAACAAATATTTATTTTGTTACTGCGAAACAAGGGCATGTATTGGTCAAGAATGCCTTTGATTAGATTAGCACTTTCAGGGTCAGACACATTAATGATGTGGTGTCTCATGCGATGGTACCACGTAAAGGTCTCTCCTGGTCCGGTATCCATCTCTCGGTATCTACCAAAGCTCTCTGAACGGAGTAAATCATACAAATGTCCAAAGGTGGCTATACAGGGTACCAGTTCAATGCCCCTTATATTGCAGTAACTATCAAACTCCAAAATTTCTTCTGGGGTAAAAGGGTCGGTTTGTGACCAAATTTCCTCTAAGCCATCTAAGCGTAAACAGTTTTCCATATATAACTGAAGTTGATTGATTTTATACAGTGCTAACCGATCAACCAGTGCTTTCAGGCTATCCATCGTAGGCACCCGTCCCCGACTAACGTCGAGCATATAGCCTCTGTTGGCATAGGTGGGTTCATCCTCAATATCTACACAGCTAATTTCCCCACGAGATATCTTACATTGCTGAATGAGCGTGGCTGCCCCATACAGAAAGCCGCGGTTGGAACAAGCTACGATGGTAATTTTCTGGGGTGTCACCGTCAGTCGGTAGGCTTCCTGTCTACCCTCCATGATATCATATTGAAAGTTAATGCAGTTTTCATTAAGATTTCCTGCACTTGGAGACATTTTTTTAATAGGTAATGTAATGGCAAGAACATTTTTAATTTCCTGCTGTAATAGCTTGGCTGTTTCCAAATCATTGTCATCCTGAGCCACATCTAACACCTTAAGTTTCGCACCCTCTAAATCGCTGCTTCTGTGATTTCCAGGTAGCCTAATGTGATTGTTGCCCTTTGATTATTAATGATTAACTAGCTTTTTCAAGGGTTTTTAGCTGATTAGTAAGAAAAGAATCCTCAAATAG
>DASRMG010000195.1:0-16522 GCA_035648035.1 Desulfosporosinus sp.
CCAGAGGATCAGGAAATGGGCCAACAGCGAATTAAGTTCGGACTGGAACTCGCTAAAAAGCTTTCTGAGGAAAATCATAATCGTAAATTAATATTGTGCTTTTGGGATGGCACTTTGAGTGATACCTACCACGGCGTTAAAGCCTTTGCGGCTAATCCGATTTTGTCTCCCCAAGATATTCAACTCTACTTAGATTTGACGCAGATTTCTACGTCACAAGGTGAATTTGTCTACTTTAACGCTGAGCAAGTCCCGGTGACGCGTTCGTTTGCTTTTGGTTTCGGTCATCAATTGGAGAAAAATCTTAGCGATGAAAATCTAAGCATAAAAACCTATGCCAATATTCGTCGCGCAGAAGATATTTTGTATTATGGTGCAAATCCAGAAGAAACCATGTTTTATAAGGGGAGCATCGCCACAGTGATGGTCGGGTTGGGTCAAGAACAACAACCCGGTAAAATTTCGCTCAACGACCTAGGGAATGTGGTATGGGATACAATTCGTAAAAACAGTTATTAATAATTGGAGTTGTAACATGAGTAAAACATCTCTTTTAAAGATGAACAATTTAGCCATCTCATTTCCCTACGGAAAATCACAGCTTCAAGTGGTTAGGGGTGTTGACCTTGAAGTTATCCAAGGGGAAGTTGTGGGGATTTTAGGGGAATCGGGAAGTGGAAAAACCGTCACGGCCTCCTCTATTATAGGACTGACGAAGGACGAAGCTGGAACAATCGATTCCGGGGAAATCCTCTTTAAAGGGAAAAACATTGTGGCAATGTCAGAGAAGGAGTTGCGAGGAATAAGAGGTAAGGAAATAGCGTACATCTTTCAAGACCCTGTAGGCTCGTTAAACCCCTATCGCAAAGCCGGTCAACAAATTGAGGAAGCTTTAAAGGTCCACCATCTGCCTTGTAGCAAACAACGGGTGTTACAAATCATGCAAGACGTTGGCATTAATAATAGAGAAACTATTTATAATATGTTTCCGTCCCAACTGAGTGGGGGCCAATGCCAACGGGTCTTGATCGCCTCAGCCATCGCCTGCAACCCAGATCTTTTAATAGCGGATGAGCCCATTAGCGCCATCGATGCTTCCTTGCAGAAGAAGGTACTCGCGTTACTAAAGGACATTAGCAAAAAACACGGTACAGCGATCATCATGATAACGCATGATTTTGCGGTTGTGAAGTATATTTGTGATCGTGTGGTTGTGATGTACGGCGGGCTGGTTATGGAGACAGGAACAGTAAAGGAAGTTTTAGACAATCCACTGCATCCCTATACTCTGGAATTGCTAAAGTGTGTAGACTCGCTGAACCATCGTGACGATAGGCTGTACACGCTAGAGGGAAGGGCCCTTAGCCCAAGTGAGTACACTGGGGGGTGCACTTTTTATACTCGTTGTATTCACAAAACTAGACACTGTGAAACCGTAGTGCCTCAATTACTTGATTGCGGCGGCGACCGTCAAGTGAGATGTCACAATGTGGGGAGTGTAGATGCATGAAGGACAAAATACTGGTGCAAGTTGACGGACTTGCCAAGCACTTTGTGATTAAGCACAGTTTACTTGTTCCTAAAACCATCATTAAAGCAGTCGATGATGTTAGTTTTTGTATCTGTACAGGCGAAACTCTCGGTTTGATCGGAGAAAGTGGCAGTGGTAAAACCACACTCGGACATTTGATTTTGCGTTTGCTAGAGAGCGATAAAGGCAGGATAATCTTTGATGGACTTGATATTACACGGTTTCCGCAAAGCGCCTTGCGTGGTCTGCGCAAGGATATTCAGGTGATCTTTCAGCATTCGCAAGAAACTCTCGATCCTAAAATGACTATTTTGGAGCTCCTCGTTGAGCCGTTAAAGTTACATCATATTGTTGCTCCTCATGAATTTGAGAGAGAGGTTAAGAGACTTTTGGCAATGGTGGGTCTCGGAGAAGGTGAAAAGCATAAATTTCCCTTTCAACTGAGCGGGGGGCAAAAGCAACGAGTGGGAATTGCCAGAGCGGTCGCCTCACGGCCCAGATTTGTTGTCTGTGATGAACCAGTGTCTGCCTTGGATGTGTCGATACAGGGGCAAATATTAAATTTATTACAGGATTTGAAGAAGGAGCTGCAGTTGACCTATCTGTTTATTTCACATGACTTAAAGGTTGTGAAGTATTTGTCTGACCGTATTGCGGTCATGCACAACGGAAAAGTTGTGGAAATTGGGAAGACAGAGCAGGTGATTGGTGCTCCAAGGGATCACTATACGAGCGAATTGGTTAACTCTCTGTTGTAGGTTGGCGTAGGCCTTATTAGGGGATGTCTCAGATAGTTTGAGGCGTCCTCTCTTTTTTACGCGTTATATAACCATATATTACTTATTATAGGGAATTAATGTAACATGTCCTGTACAAGTTTCGTAGTATACAGAACCGTACAGCAAGTAGTTAGACCACGAGGAAAATTGTGATCAATGAAAGAGGTGAAATAATGACCGGAACAGCCATGGTATCTCTAACTGTCATTGCTTTTATGCTAACATTAATTCTTATTCTCTGGCGTCCAAACGGTCTAAATGAAGCAATACCTGCCACCGGAGGGGCCATTTTAGTATTTATAAGCGGAAGCGTCTCCATCGCGGATTTAGGAACAATCAGTTCCACTATTAGTGGAGCAGCGATCACCATCATGGCAACCATTGTCATGGCGAATGTTCTGGAAAGCTTCGGTTTTTTCTACTGGGCTGCGGAGGGGTTAGCCGCAAGAGCAAAGGGCTCTGGCATCAGACTTTTTTGGTATGTAAATTTACTTTGTTTTATAATGACTCTATTATTCAACAACGACGGAAGCATATTAATTACCACACCCATTCTCCTCATCTTACTCGAACATTTTGGACTAAAAGATCGCCAGAAAATCCCTTATCTTCTCTCAGGCGCATTAATAGCTACTGCCTCGAGCGCGCCCATTGGTGTTAGCAATATCGTTAATTTGATTGCTTTGAAGATTGTTGGGATGACACTTTATATGCATACGCTTATGATGTTTGTTCCTGCTACACTGGGCTTATTGTTGCTAGTGGCGCTATTGTTTTTACGGTTCTACAGGGTGTTGCCACGTATACTACCTCCAAAACAATTTAGATTTGGAACCTCTTTAGTTCATGTACCGAAACTCCAATACCCTCCTAACCTCACTCCTAAAGACTCCCCTGAAATACTTTCTTTTGAAAAAAACCGCACCAAATTTATGCGAAATATTCTTCTCTTTGTTTTCTTCATACGACTCAGCCTCTTTGTGGCATCGTATTTAGGTGTTCCTATTGCCTTGGTAGCTGTTTTAGGCTCTGTTATTTTACTGGGCTGGCGTTGGAAATATGCTAAGATCTCTCCTGCCGATCTGCTTAAAAAAATTCCTTGGCATATTTTTGTTTTTGCGTTCAGTATGTATGTCATTATCTACGGATTAAATAATATAGGGTTAACAGATACGCTGGTCAGGCTATTTCAACCGTTGGTTACGGGCAGTTTAATGAATGCCAGCTTAATGATGGGGGCTCTCATATCTTTCATGTCGATTTTTTTTAACAATCATCCCGCTTTATTGATTGGAACTCTAACTTTAACAAATATGCATTTGGATCCGTTAACACTGAAAATATCATATTTAGCCGGTGTAATAGGAAGTGATATGGGCTCGTTGTTGTTACCGTCAGGGACACTTGCTTCTTTGATATGGATGCATATCCTGAAGCAGCATAAGGTAAAGATCCTCTGGAGAGATTATGTAAATGTCACAATCCTTGTCATCCCTCCCACTGTATTATTCATCTTATTGATTTTGCCGTATTGGGTCACTTGGATTCATCAAATATTCCATTTTTGATAGTCATTGACTGAAGCCGGGGATACCGCAAACCGAAGGGCTCTCATAGTAACGAGTTTCCGGTCATCTCTTCGGGTTTTGGAATATTAAGCAATTCGAGAAGGGTGGGCGCGACATCGCACAAAGCACCACCCTCCCGTAGCCTCTGACCGATAAACTGGTCATCTACTAGAATGAAAGGAACTACATTTGTGGAGTGGGCGGTAAGGGGAAGCTCCGTTTCCAAATCCACTTCGGCTTCGGCATTTCCATGGTCAGCAGTCACGAGGAGTATCCCCTGTATCTTTTGAAGTTCCGCAACTATCTCACCTAAGCATCCGTCAACTGTCTCCACCGCTTTAATGGTCGCCTCGAGCAACCCAGAATGTCCCACCATATCTGGGTTGGCGAAATTAATAATGATCACATCGTATATGTTTCTTCTCAGTTGTTCTATGAGTATTTGAGTTAATTTCGGGGCGCTCATTTCAGGCTGAAGGTTATAGGTCGCAACCTTCGGTGAAGGAATAAGGATTCTTTTCTCGCCAAGATCAGGTTCTTCTATTCCTCCATTGAAAAAGTAGGTTACGTGCGCATATTTCTCGGTTTCTGCAATCCTCAACTGTTTTAACCCGTTTTGTGAAAGAACATTTCCTAGCGTATTTTCCAAGTTTTGACCAGCGAACGCAACGGGTGCGTTGATCGTGTCCTCATACTGAGTCATACATACAAAGTGAACGTGTGGGTGGATTGGGCGAAAAAATGCAGTGACCGTTTCGTCAACAAAGGCATGGGTGATTTGTCGTGCTCTATCTGAACGAAAGTTAAAGAAAAGTACAGTGTCCCCCTCCTGAATGATACCGACTCCTTCTCCAGCCACATTAACAATCACGGTAGGAAGCACAAATTCGTCGGATACACCCACATCATAGGCACTCTCCAGGGCGGCTAGGGCACTGGTGGCACATCTACCTTCGCCCAATGCCAAGGCATTGTAACTCTTTTCTATGCGATCCCAGCGAAGATCTCTGTCCATCACATAGTAACGACCACTCACAGAGGCAATCTCACCAATCCCCAAATTTCTAATTTGTTGTTCGAGTTGATTAATATATAGTCTAGCACTCTGCGGCAAGACGTCGCGACCATCCAGAATGACGTGAATATACACTTCTTCTAGTCCTTGTTTCATAGCCATTTCCATAAGCGCAAACAAATGCGTTATATGGGAATGAACGCCACCGTCAGAGAGGAGGCCCACTAGGTGGAAGGCGTTGTTATTCAAGTTAGCATTATTCATAGCTTCGAGAAGGACGGGATTCTTGCAGAATGTCCCATCCTTAATAGCTTTAGAGATGATGGTTGATTGTTGATAGACTACCCGACCGGTACCTATGTTCAAATGTCCAACTTCAGAATTCCCCATTTGCCCTGCTGGTAAACCCACTGCTTCACCTGATGCCTGGAGGAAGGTGTGGGGGTATGTTTCTTCCAAACGCCGAAAGTTCGGTAAATTTGCCTGCGCAATGGCATTTCCGTCAATTGCATCGCGATGACCCCAGCCATCTAAAATCATCAAAAGTAACGGTCGTTCATGCCACATTACGATCTTCCTTCCACTCGTGCCTATCGCATCCTACGAAATACTTACCGTGGTTTTATAATGCCTACAGGAAAACAGTCATATATATTAATCTATGTTACATATAGACCATTAGTGTAAAGGCGCAACTAGTAGTGGCTTTATGCTCTTAACCGAGTACGGTCAAATAGCTAACGAAAATGGACATAATTTAACTGTGATCTGAAAAATAGACCACAGTTAAGTGCTGGGAATTTGTTATATAAATCTTACTTATAGCACGCAAGGCGCTAGCGCGACCCTAAGTCAACGGGCTCTGAATTAAGGTCGTGAATTGGAACAGATGACAATGACCATTATCCAATGTGGTGTCTCCATCAACAAAGTGTACATGTTTATCATTTGGACCAACAACGATTGCTATTCCAGTAAGGACTCCTATTTCATGGTGATGATTTTCAAAGAAATCTGTATTAGTTAATAACGCATGTTTATGACCACCACATGGTTGTGGTATTACTTGACTTGTAACCCCAGCAAAACGATGGTTATGGCGATCATCACCTTCTTCTGCAAGTTTGGTGCTTCCTAAGAATTCGTGTACATGGGTCTGTGTGCCCTTCGCACACCCACAATTTCTTTTCGTTAATTCCAACTCCTCCAGCTCAAACGTTTTAGAAACAATACAATCACTTTCTTTGCAATGTTTAGGTGGTATGACTGCACCGATGATTGAACATATTGAACGGATATCTTTAAATATTGAAGTGGTTCGGCATGACAATGATTTAAATCGTTTGCGTTTGCGTTTGCGTTTATTATTACTACACATAAATAAAACCACCTTTTAATTACTGCTTGTCTCTTATAAAATATTCTGTTTGTCCCAGAAGTGTGCAACCGCTATTGGAGGAATTATTGAACGCCCAATGTGGATGATAATAAGCGTGGAAAATAATAGCAACGCCTCTAGCCAATAGGCTAGGGGCGTTGCGTGGGGATGAAAATAACTTCTATTTTTGGTCAATAGGAGCAATTGCTGCTTGAAAGGTCAGTTGAAGTTGAATTAAAATAATCATCTTTTCTTGAACCGTTCTGAAAGTTCCTTCTTCAAAGGGTCCACCAATTAACGGCGTACGGTCGATTGCGTCATCCATTTCATTAATTTGACTGTATACAAGTCGACAGGTTGGTAATTGGTTTAAGAACTCATTACTTACCATGTTTAACTCTGAGATATCACCTGACATCAAAGTGTCTTTGGGCGAGAACCCAGAAGGAAGTGGCTTTGAACTTAAAAATTCGTATTCTAGCTGCTGGCTAAAGAGGGTAGGTGGTATCACGAGGTCACGGCCGAGGTCAATAACACACGTATAAGGGATATCAACAACAAAATCTTTAATAACACCTGCTACTGTATATGCAGTTTGATGAGTTGCTTCGGAATATTGAATGTCTTTGCGGACATAACCACCTAGAAACAACTTGGGAGAATCTTGTGGTTTACCAGGTACTGGGGGAGAAAAATTGAAAAAGCGGCACTGTGTTATTTTAAGGTTCTTCTTAATCCTTTTAAGCTCCAAGGCTTTCGTAGGCAAGGTGAAAATTGTTTCTGCAGGGATGGATACTGTTACTAATACAGTCGTTGGACTTGTTTGAACTATTTCTATAGGAGTGCACATCTGTAGGGTTGCGGTAGTGGGGAAAACTGGATTAGGAGTAATCGGTTGCGGTATAACTTCTGGAGCGCACTCCGCAGGTGGAGTTTGGCGGGCCCAACCAGGAACAAAAGGGGAGGCTTGATTCCACTCATGAGGACAATTATTTTTCATGATCATTCATTTAACTTCCTTTCAAATTCAGATAGTTTCTATGTAGAATATGCTTGTGATCAGTTTATGTGCGGACGTGCTGTAATCCTCTGTCCAGTGGGTCAGAAAACATGCTTGGCTTAAGTAGATCAATATAAGAAAGAGCCCGGAGGTTAGAAAAATATAGGCATTGAGCAATCCATTTTGGGTTGCTTTTTCATTATGCGCCCCGCAGTGGAGAGTCAGTGGGTAAGGAAGGAATCCCTCTGATTTTTATATTAGATAACTCCAGTAAAAGTATCAAAAATAATTGTTTTAGTGGAGTGTTAATACATAGAATGCTATGTATCCCTCATACATATAAGGGTTATTAGTCTCTAAGAGGTCAGGATTAATTAAAATTTAGTTAATTTAAGGGGTGGGTGCTACGGAAGATGAACTCGCAAAGACAGCCGGAGAGACAACGGAGAAATTAAATGGGCAACTAAAAGAGGAGACAGAAGAAGAGCAAAGAGATGAAGAAACGAAGGAGGTAAAGGAAGAGACAGAGGAGGAGAAAAGGGATGAAGGAACTGAGGAAGTAAAAGAGGAGACAGAAGAGGAACAAAGAGATGAAGGAACGGAAGAGGTAAAAGAGGAAGATATAGAAGAGTCAAAGGGAAAAACGAAAAAAAGATTATTTCAAAATACGCTAAAAAAACACAAGAAAGCCTTTGTGGGAATTGCAATTTCTATTTGCACTTTGCTTCTTATCTATTTTGGAGTGACGAAATATTTTATAAATCATTTCTATTTTGGTTCTGAGATCAATTCCGTTAACGTCTCAGGAAAAACGGTGGAGGAAGCAAAGTTGGTAATCGCATCTAAGCTTCAGGAATATACGTTAAACTTGAAAGAGCGGGAAGGCAGAATTGAACCAATAAAAGGCGGAGATGTTAGTTTAAAGTTGAGTTCAGAAGAGGAATTTAAAAACTTTAAGGACAGTCAGAATCCTTTTGGCTGGGTTATAGCACTTTTTAATTCAGAGGGCTCCAAAATGATGGTAGAGCTCTCTTATGACGAGACGCTGCTGAAGGAACGAATCGACAACCTCTCTTGTTTTGATAGCAGCAAAGCTATTGAACCTAAAAACCCAAGCTTTCAATATTCTGAGAAAAGTTATGAGATTGTGGATGAAGTACTTGGAAACAAGGTGGACAAGAATGTTTTATATTCCCAAGTAACAGATGCAATACTTAAGGGAAAAACTGAAATAGATTTGGAATCGCCCGGTGCTGGTGTCTATATGAAGCCCAAGTACACTTCAAAGTCAGAAAAAACTATTGAAGCTAGAGATATCCTTAACAAATATGTATCTTCAGAAATCGACTATACATTTGGGGAGGGCAAAGAATCTTTGGATGGCTCTACCATAAACAAGTGGCTCGGAGTGGATGAAAATATGGAGGTCAAATTTGATGAGACCAAGGTTAAAGACTATATAGAGGCACTTTGTAAAACTTACAATACAGTTGGTAGTACGAGAAGCTTCACAACATCATCAGGAACAATCGTAAATATCAGCGGTGGTGATTATGGCTGGAATATCAATGAGGCTAAGGAAACAAAAGATTTAATTTCAACCATAAAAGAAGGGAAAAGTATAACAAAAGAACCGGTGTACAGTCAGAAAGCCTTTTCTCTTTCTCATGGCAACAATGATATCGGAGATACCTATGTAGAATTAGACATGAAAAAGCAGCATTTGTGGTTTTATAAAAACGGCTCACTAATTGTTGAGGGAAGTGTTGTTACAGGCAATGTGAGTGCCGGCCATGCGACACGTAAAGGGGTTTATGGGTTAAAATATAAGCAGACCAATACTGTACTGAATGGAGCGGACTATGCTGTCCCCGTTAGCTTCTGGATGCCCTTTAATGGAGGGATAGGGTTGCACGATGCAAACTGGAGAAGCGCGTTTGGAGGAAGCATATATGAAACAAACGGTTCTCATGGCTGCGTTAACATGCCCTACAATATAGCAAAGAAGATATTTGATAACATTGATGTAAATGCTCCTATTATTTGCTATTAGCGGGTTCTGCGCTGGGAAGTGATGAATAGAAAGATTAACAAACGATAGCGCCTGTTTACACTGCAATGCCCTTATGGTGACTGAATATGAATATTCAGTCACCATAAGGGCATTATAAATACGAGAACAGTTTAAATTTTTAGAGAATGTATCATTAATGTATCAATAAAGATGTTCCCCTTAAGACAGACAGGTTAAATGATAAAAACTGTTACTTAAAGGGGAACATTTCCATGTCCAAAAGAAGAAAAAATGGCTCATTTTACTACTCGTGAGTAATCAAATTCTATATTTTCCTTGATTATTCAAAGCGGTTTATGTATAATTTGCATTGGTAAAAAGTGATTTGGAGGGTACTTATATGGGAAAAGCCTTAATTATTGGCGCTGGTGGCGTTGCCAGTGTTGCTATTCATAAATGTTGTCAGCATCCAGATGTGTTTGAAGAAATTTGTATCGCGAGTAGAACTGTAGAAAAATGTGAAGCTATCAAAAATAAATTGGCGGGAAGTCGCACTAAAATTCATACTGCGCAGGTTGATGCAGATAATACAGGCGAGGTCATCGACCTCATCAACAGCTTCAAACCTGATATTGTTATAAACCTTGCGCTCCCTTATCAAGATTTGACTATTATGGATGCCTGCTTAGCAGCCGGTGTGGATTATATGGATACTGCAAATTACGAGCCACCTGATATTGCGAAATTTGAATACAAATGGCAGTGGGAATATCGAGAAAAATTTGCTGCTGCAGGGCTAACCGCGTTGTTAGGAAGTGGCTTTGATCCTGGGGTTACCAGCGTTTTCTGCGCATATGCCCAGAAACACTATTTTGATGAAATCCATTCAATTGATATTGTGGATGCCAATGCTGGAGATCATGGATATCCTTTCGCTACGAATTTTAATCCTGAAATTAATATTCGTGAAATTACAGCGAAAGGAAAGTACTTTGAAAACGACTCGTGGGTTGAAACTGACCCTCTTTCGATGAAAAAAGTGTATGACCTTCCGGAAATTGGTCCCAAGAACATCTATCTCATGTACCATGAAGAACTAGAATCTCTTGCCATTAATATTAAAGGAATTAAACGAATTAGATTTTGGATGACTTTCTCTGATAATTATCTCAATCATTTGAAGGTCCTCGAGAATGTGGGCATGACTTCGATTAAACCCATTAGTTTTGGAGGGCAAGAGATTATTCCTTTGCAATTTTTAACGGCCTTGCTTCCAGATCCTGCATCCCTTGGCCCGAGAACGAAAGGGAAAACAAATATTGGATGCATTATGCAAGGGATTAAGGATGGAAAGCCCAAAACCTATTACGTTTATAATGTCAGCGATCATGAAGAATGTTATGCGGAGGTTGGGTCGCAAGCCATTTCATACACGACAGGGGTTCCTGCAATGATTGGTGCCATGCTAATGCTCAAAGGAATTTGGAAGAAACCGGGCGTCTTTAATGTGGAAGAATTTGATCCGGATCCATTTATGGAAGCGTTAAATGAATGCGGACTACCTTGGCAGGAAAGTTTCTCGCCAACGCTCCTTGATTGAGGTGAAAATTAATGGACATTGATTACAGTGCAATCCCCTCGCCTTGCTATATCGTGGATGAAAGACTTTTGTTAAGGAACCTTGAAATTTTGCATTCCGTGCAACAACGTACGGGATGTAAAGTTCTTCTTGCATTAAAAGCGTTTTCAATGTTTTCGGTCTTTCCACTCGTGAGCAAATATCTCACGGGTGTCACCGCAAGCTCTTTGTTTGAAGCGCGCCTGGGTTATGAAGAAATGGGAAAAGAAGTTCATATTTTCTCACCCGCTTATGTTGAAGAGGAATTTAATGAAATCCTTTCTAATTGTGACCACGTTGTCTTTAATTCATTTGACCAGTGGAAACGATTTAAACCCAAAGTAGTTAATTTTAATACAAAAAAGATAAGCTGTGGCATTCGTATCAATCCGGAATATTCTGAGATAGAGACGCCAATCTATGATCCCTGTTTTGAGTATTCTAGACTTGGTGTGACCTTACCTAATTTTCGTAGTGAAGAGCTTGACGGTATAGAAGGGCTTCATTTCCATACCATGTGTGAGCAGAATTCGGATACGCTTGAACGGACGATTAAAGTAGTGGACGATAAATTCGGGGAATTTATTAAAACCATGAAATGGGTCAATTTTGGTGGGGGTCATCATATTACCAGACCTGACTATGATCTTGAAACGTTGGTCCGTGCAATTACTTTTTTTCAAGACAAATATGGTGTGAATATATACCTGGAACCGGGTGAAGCAGTGGCTTTGAACACTGGGTTTCTACTGACCAGGGTTCTTGACATAGTGGACAATGGTATGAAAATTGCCATTTTGGATACTTCAGCAGCCTGCCATATGCCGGATGTACTGGAAATGCCTTACAGACCGAATATCATTAATGCAGGAAAGCCTGGGGACTATCCTTATACCTATAGGCTCGGAGGTCCTACGTGTCTTGCTGGAGACATTATCGGCGACTACTCTTTCAAACAACCCCTAAAACCAGGTGACAGGCTAGTGTTCGAGGACATGGCTCACTATACTATGGTCAAGAACAATACATTCAATGGTGTCAATCTTCCCTCTATTGCACGTTTCAATGAGGAAAAAGGCCTTCAAATCGTTAAGCAATTTGTTTATGAAGATTTTAAAGACAGATTATCTTAAAAATGCATTTAAGCACAGATATTGAATCTACTAGTGAGGGTTTGTATGAATGATATAGCTGATTACAAAAGAAAAAATAATAAAAAGTGTCATAAGGATTTTTTAGAAGGAATTTTTGAAGTCATAGAGACGGATTATCCTGATAAATACTTTATTATATTAGAAGATCGTAGGCGGATTAAAACCTTGTTTTCAAATGAAGAATGGATTGACATATTGACGAAGTCTAGAAATTCCTATAGTAGTCATATCAAACAAATAAATGTCGTTCAATTACAGAAAAATGATTTGGGTCACGTAGAAAAATAGTCAACTATTATCTTATTGAAGGAGCTGCTACTCTCAGCTTGAGGGTTCATTGCACTTTCCGGGAACAGAACAAACTGTGCAGAGGGGTTAATACCCAAAAAATCATTGATGTAAGGTAGACTACCTATTTTTGCTTTTTTGCCCCACAATAGAAGAATCTTTTGCTTGAGCTCACCAAACAATGACGCGATGTTTAGATTGCTTAGCCCAGAAACGAAGGACGCGGGTGCATAGGATGAATTTGGGCATTGGTGTGATGAGCGATATAAATAATCAACCACTTGATCTGTCACATCTTCGGGATGTGCATAGATAAACTCAGTAAGGAAATAACGTATGGACGTCTTGGAGACGAAGGCATTATAAAGGGCATTACCCTGTACTGGGCCTGTGAACAGCCTGAATACAGTAAAGCTAGTTTCACAGGGAACCTCTGAATTTGTACATATTCCTGAAGGTGTCACTAAGGCAAGTGAAATGACTGATTGAGGATTGGTATACGCAACGTTGCAACAATAGGCAGCAGATAGTCCGCTGGCGACAATAAAAACCGGCTGCTGGATGACATGTCGAATAAATTCTTGGATGACATAAGTATAAACTGACGCCGTGTACTGAATAGGCAGTTTTTCTGATTTGCCGAAGCCAGGCAAGTCAGGAGCGTAGACTGTGAAATATTTGGACAGTTCCAGAAAATTATTTTCCCATTCAAAATTGGAAGCACCTGCATTAATGCCATGGACCAATAATAAGGGATAGCCCTTTCCTGCCATGTTATAAAACATTTTACCGTAACGACTGGGGAAAAATCCATGGTAGCCGCCGAATACGTTAGGAAGTTCTGGCGCACATATGGGCTCATAGATGTTCATATTGCTCCTCCATTACCAATTGAAATTTGTATATAATATGTGCCTAGACAAAAGCACGTGTGTTAAATATGCCCAGGGAAGATGACAGAGCGGTTGGCTTTACACATTTAGAAAAACATAGGGTTGCAAGATGAAGATCAGTGATTTAAAATATAGGTGTACCCCCGAATAGGGGGGGAGGGGGAGGCCGCTATGTCAGGACATAAATTTGATCCTAAAAATATTGCTAAACTTAATAGTAAACAACGTCAGTTAACGTTGCCACCTGCTCAAGTTTTGAAGGACATTGCGCCAGGGGCACAAACTATATGGGCTGATATTGGTTGTGGCACTGGATATTTCACCATACCGCTTGCTCATGAAGTGAAGCAAGTGTACGCTTTGGATATACGAGCTGAAATGCTTAGTCATCTCAACGAAAGTCTTACTCAATTACAAGTCCAGAATGTAAAAGTGCTTCAATCCGAAGAAAGCCATTTTCCTTTACCAGATCAGTTCATAGACGGGATTCTTATAGCGCTTGTGTTACACGAAGTGGATCAACCCATTGAATTTTTCCGTGAATTAGATCGAATTCTTCAAACGGGTGGCTCACTGGTGGTCATCGAGTGGGCCAAAGCTACAACGGAAATGGGACCACCTCTTGATCACCGAGTTTCCATCCAACAGTTGGATGATTGGGCACTGACTACAGGTTTAAAAAAACTAAGATCCTGGCAATGGTCAGAAAATTTTATCGGAATTGAGTATTGTAAAGCTTGAAGACCCTTCACACTCCTGATTTTGAGCATTTAAAAAGAAGGCCTCGAAGGACCCCCCTTTTAGTTGCTGATTGCCAGTCAATGCAGCGTTTTCATTTATGTAAACTGGTTGTGAGAATCACACGATGATTGATGTTAGGGTACCAGACGCAGTTGCTTTCATGGCAATCGCAGAGTCATACTTCTTAAGAATAATATTTTCTTGATCCACGAATAATTCCAGCGGGTCTTGTTCGTCTATACCTAAAGTTCGGATCAGCTCAATAGGCAAAACAATACGACCAAGTTCATCCATTTTGCTCACGATTCCAGTTGATTTCATGATAAAATTTCTCATCTCCTTCTTATAACCAACAATATTTGACAGGAAACTACATACTTATAATACCAATTTAACCACTTAAAGTCAAAGTACTTTAAAAAAGCTCTACCGTTGCCGAGAAAATTTACGGCTACAGGAGAGCTTCTTTTTTATCTTTATCTGGCTGATACTGGAGGGCGAGACGTTGTTGCATTGCAAGGGTCAGATGAGTTAGCAACAATTCGACGGTTGCGATAGTAAATCAGGAGATCTGTTAAGACCATAATGCAATTAAGTAAGTATAAGTACACGACCGAATCATACTGATCAAATATTTTATAGAAGATCCCGGCAACATAGCCAATGAGGATGACGAATAGAAAAGATACGCTTTTACCTTCAGTTGATCGGGAAGTGTATGATTTATAAATGGAAAGGGGCCAAGCAGCGCCGAAACAAATCAACATAATGATTTCAAAGATACTCATAAACAAACTACCTCATTTGAGTTAAACTGTATTGTATTTCACAATACCTATTTATTATACGCCTTTTCAGGTAGCAATACGTTATCTCTTATAATGTTGTAATATTCTAAAAAGAGCGAATAAAGAGAACGCCTAAGATTCCCTTGAGTAGGAGTTAGAAAATAAGCAAGGAGAGTAATGCGCCGGCGATGATAATCCACAGGGTATCAACTTTGGTAAATCGCTGTACTCCAAATGCAGCTAAAGCAAGTGCGCAAGTGGGCAAATCGACTAGCGAGCTACCTGTCAATTTAAATACAACTGCCCAAAGCGTACCGAAGAAGGCAGCGACAATTCCTCTAATCACCATTTTAACTTTATCTACCTTGCCGGCTCTATTGTAGAGGTCTGAGATAATATTGACGATGGCAAACGACGGCAAATACATATTCGCCATAGCCAGTGCAGCCCCGAAGATGCCTGCTACTTTATAGCCAACAAATGCTGAAAGAACAGTAACCGGACCGGGTGTTAGTAAGCTCAAGGCCAGAGCTACCCCGAATTCCTTGTCAGTCACAAAGTGATATTGATTAACCATGGTGTCCTGCATGAACGGCAACATAGCGTAACCGCTTCCGAAGGTTAGCCCACCGATCCCGAATAAAGAGTTCCCTAAATTTCTAAAGTTGGGATTGCTGAAATTAATAGCGAAATTGATGGCCAGCAGCACAGCAAGCATCAGTAGCATTACCACATACTTTTTCTTGCTGAACTCAAACTTCATCGCTGAAACCGATCTTTGAGAGGATTTTTTTGTCACCCAAAACTTTTTATCCATCACTGCTTTCCAACTGGAAAACTTAAAAGTAAAGAAGGCAAACACTAAGCTTACTGCTCCAGCAGCTAATAGAAGAGAGAAAATATTCACCTTCAAAAAATACACCAGGACAAACCCGCCAACTGCCAAGAGCGTCAACTGAGGGGTATTTACGCCTTTTTTCCATAAATTTATTATGGTGTTTAATACAAGACCGACAACCAAAGCGCCTACGCCTTTAAATAACGAGGATACTAAGGGAACATCGTTATAGTTAAGATAGAGGTGGGCAAGCACGACCATGGCAACAAAGCAGGGAATGACAAAGAAGATACTTGCTACTAAGGCGCCCGGAAAACCCCTTAAGAAATATCCTATGTAGGTGTTTAAATTGACAGTTGGTGCCCCGGGCAGGAGCTGTGCGAGCGCTAATCCATTCAAATATTCCTCATCAGTTAGCCAGTTTTTATTGTCTACCAAGGATTTCTTTGCTTCCCCCAGAGCTGCTAAACTATAAGACACAGCCCCTATGTGAAGAAAGGTCTTAGCAATTTCAAACAGGCTCACCAACTTAGGCGGTTCAGGCGGCTGGTTCATCTTACTTGAAGCGTTCGTATCCATGATTAAACCTCCCTAAACTAACTACATAAATAGGCTTAAACAATCGTTAACATGGAATAAGACCATATTCTTCAAGAGTTAGATCAATCTATACATCTTCTATTAGGCCTTAATATTATCCTTTAATCAATTTTAACTGGGTAACTCTTGCAACCCAGTTAAAATTGATTAAAAAGCTCTCCCTTTGCCGAGATATTTAAAATGGACCCTATAAAGTAGACAGTTAAAAAAGAGGCCTACTCGGCCAAAAATTAACTGACTCTATTTTATAGGGTCTTTTTTGTTATACTTAATACATCCAGTTAGGAGAGAGATGCTATGGGGAGAAATTATTTTAC
>DASRMG010000196.1:0-7601 GCA_035648035.1 Desulfosporosinus sp.
TTATGATAGAAAATACGAGGAATACAAGCACCAGACAAGAAATATTCGCCGTGGTATAGGATGTGCTGTTTTTTGGTATAACACAGCAGTATGGCCAATCAGTCTCGAATCCTCTTCCTGTCGTATGGTTCTTAATCAGGAAGATGCCCTGCAGCAAATAAAATAGCTGCAAGAAAAATTGCCGTTATATAAATCTAATTGGGAATAGCTGAATTTCCTTTGACCCTGCAAACAACTTCCAAACTATTAGGACCATCAATGGTCATTACCCTTTTGAGCTAACAACGATGTCAAAAACACTAGAGTTCCTACTACAGCTATCAAACTTCCGTTAACACGATAGATTTCTTAGCCAACTTGAATGCTCCCAAATTTATCAGAGAATGAATAGGGATCATAATTATGACAAACCAAAAGTTTGAAGCAATCAATGAGAACTTATTATGTCTGAAACCCTGGCACACTATCCAGTAATTAAGGATATAAATACCATATAATACAATTAAAGGATTATTTGGATAATTAGAATTTTATCCTACCACACAAGGGAATAAATGTAACTGATGGCCAATCAGAGTAAATAAAGGAGTGTTTAACATGAACTTAAAATCAACCTCTTCCCAAATGGCGACCAAAGCTTTTTCGTCCCTTTCTGAATCATCTGGGGTACTTGCGGAAAGGGATCTTAGAGAAGCTCCGGCAAAAGATATCAGGCTGTTTCAGGGGCAAAGAAGGAGCCAACATATTTTGAAGGATACGTAGCTATAAATCAACGGCCAGGAAGAATGGTCAGAAAGTTATGGAGTCGTTGGGAAATGCATTCAGTGGAAACCCTTTCATACCAACCACATAGGATGATCCTATCCAGGTGAATTTGGAGGGGATGCCGAGAGGTATCCTCTTATTTGTGATACTGATTTTGTGATTAGAAGTAATTCAAAAGTGGCTATAATACTACGGTAGCACAGTGTTGAGGGTTTGTGAATGCCTGAGTAGTAACAGATTATATACAAGTTGGATATAGGATGAGGGAATAAAGAGATGATAGGGAATATGGGAATGACATTTTGGGCTATGATAAACTCAATTAGTGATGGCATCTATATTACCGATACAGAAGGATACTGCATTGCTCACAATAACGCTTTTCTGCGTATCACAGGGATTACTATAAATATTGGGGGGATGCACGTTAGCAAGCTTATTGAAAATCACTTGATATCAGAATCAGTAACTATTTAGGTTATTAACAGTGAACAGCGTGTGTCTAAGGTGATTTCTTATCCTGGTTGCGAGGCCTTAGTAACTGGTAATGCATCTTTTGACGAGGAGGGTAACTTGATCAACGTGTTGTGCGAGGTGCGTGACGTAAGCGAACTGAATAAATTGAAGGATGAATTAAAATGTTCAATGCAGCTTAACAAGCAATACCGAGAGATACTAATAAACTATGGTCCTATTGTAACCAATGCCTCCCAGAAAATAACGGTGCGCGACCCCAAAATGCAAAGCCTCTTGGATGAGCTACCCAGGATGGGGGATTCTGACGCAACAATGCTGATTTATGGTTAGTCCGGGGTAGGGAAAGGCTTATAATAGCCTCTCAGCTTCACGAGCACAGCTACAGGACCATAAAATACAGCGCCGTAGGAGGAACCACTCAGCTATCGATGGACATTCGGTTCGTGTGTGCCACTAATCGCGATCTAGAGAAGATGGTAGATGAGGAGACATTCCGTAAGGATCTTTATTACCGGATAAATGTCATACCAGTTGCTATTCCACCTCTGCGGGAACGAAAAGAGGATATTTTCATGTTAACGTTGACTTTCTGGATAAGTTTCGCCAAAAGTATCATAGCAGTCTGAGTTTTGTCTCGGAAGCAATGGACAGTTTATACGAATACTCTTGGCCTGGTAATGTGCGTGAATTGGAAAATGTCGTGGAACGATTAGTCGTGCTTAACCAAACGGGACTGATTGAGAAAGCGGATTTGCCGGAGCAGATTCAGCAGGAAAGCCAGGTTATGATTCGCCCCGATCCCTCACGTTTCAATGAGCAGAAAATAATTCCTCTGAAAGCGGTGGTGGCAGCCTCAGAACGGAAACGATTAAGCGAGCTCTCCAGAAAAATAACCACCTTGGTACGGCCGCACAGGCCCTCAGTATCGACATTTCCACCCTTCTGCGCAAGTGTAAGAAACTTGGAATTAAGCGAGTTGCAGCGTCGGCTGAAATGCCTTAAATAGGCAAAGCTACCTATGCAAAGTTGCTGAGGACCATGACTGATGCGATAGTAATTAATCACCTAAACTGAATAACCGTAGTATTGCGCAAATATATTAGAATATTTAAAATTATGGCACAACTCTTGCACTAGTATAACTATTAGAAGCAGGAAGGGGGTGCCATTTGTTTTGGGCTAAAGACTTAAATCGAGGTAAGAGAATTAACGAAAGAAGGTGTAAAAGCGTCAGATAAAACAGGGCGCTTATCTGACGGGACAAGCAAATAATTTAAAATTTATTAAAGGGAGGTTATAATTATGTTTTCAATTAACAAATTAATGTATATTATGCTTGGTTTGGTCGTCCTCATGATTTTAGGGATGCTCACTGCATCCTGGAGAATTATTCTATACCCATATTTATTTGTCTGTGGTATTAGTGTCCTAATTGGCATGATTAAAGTAATTCGAAGTAATCATAATCTAATTTTGATTCCGGTAGGCCTTACTGCAGTGTACTTGTTTTTGTTTATATGGCTAGATCTTATTACTCGGGATTCCAAAGTCTTTGGGGGAGATAGTGCTAATTTTGTTTTTGGACTTGTACCAAGTACGGCTATTGTTCTTTTGGGTATCTGGCCTATAAGCATCTTAGCCCCCCTACTATACGCTTGGACATTTTCCAAAGATAGTGAATTGGCAAGTAAAGTAATTAAGTCCGAACTTCATGGAATGTAAATATTAGAATCGGGGGGATTATGGGTGAATTGGACCATTATTATAATAGTATGTATCTACTTATTAGCAGTTTTACTCATTGGAGTTTGGGCAACTCGTAAAACAAAATCAAGTAGTGATTTTTTCGTTGCCGGTAGGAGTATAGGTATGTTTGCAATGGCAATCGCTGCATTTTCTTCCGTGCAGAGTGGGTTTGGTATGGTGGGAGGGACCGGTTCGACCTTTTTAAATGGATTGGGATTTGTTACGGGTGTCATGATTGCTGCTTCCTTAGGATTCACTTTGACCTGGTTTCTTATCGGTAAAAGAATGTGGAAGTTTGGGGAAATTGGGGAGATCTATACCTTGGGTGATGTAGTGGAGCGAAGATACAATAGCAAAGTTGTCCGTGGATTACTTGGCTTTGCTATTACACTCGGGGTGATTGGTTATCTTGGTACCCAAGTGCAGGCTATGGGAATCATTATGAATACCGTCTTTCCCATCTCCCCTGCAGTCGGTGCGCTAATTGGTCTCGTCATAATTGGTTTATATTCCATTGGAGGGGGGATGCTGGCGGGGATTTACACTGATCTCCTTCAGGGTGTGATTATGGCTGGCGTCTCCATTTTAGTCTTTTTTATAGCCCTTGATAAGGGTGGTGGCGTCATGCATATGAGTCAAACCTTACAACATTCTAAACCATTGCTAGCCGCACCTTTTGGTACAGTTTCAATCATAACGATTGTTAGTTGGTTTTTCATCTTCTCCCTGGGGGCAGCAGGACAACCTCATTTCATTACTAAGTTCTTAATGATTAAAAAAACAAAACAATTAAAGTGGGGGGCATTCACATCCAGCATAGCTTATATGATGACCACCCTCTTGGTGATTGGAATTGGTCTTTCCTCCTTAGTCCTTAAAATACAAGGTAATTTCCCAGTGCTAGCCTCTCCGGATCAGGTATTAACTGCCTTTTTGTTTAATTTCGCCTCCCCGCTTGTGGCCGGGCTCGTAATAGCAGGTCTGATGGCGGCAATCATGTCCACTGGTAACAGCTTTCTTAATCTTGGTGCTGCCAGTTTGGTTAGAGATATTCCTAAAGCCTTGAATGTTACAATCAAAAACGAATTATTATGGAGCAGGATTGTTATGGCGTTGTTGTTGGTGGTTTCAACTCTGTTTTCTTTCTACTTAAATACTTTTGTGGCTTTACTAGGAGTATTTGGCTGGGGAACCTTTGCATCCGCAATATTTCCTTCAGTAGTTTTGGGAATGGTGTGGGAAAAAGCAAACAAATACGGCGCGATGGGAAGTATTATCATTAGTCTTGCGGCGAACTTCATTCTTGAGATTGGTGGTAAATATGGGCTACAAATTTTACCCAAAGGAGTCGTTAATGGGGCATTTGCCTTAGCCGTTAGTATTGCTACTTTTATCATTATTTCTTTGTTAACTCAAACACCTGGAGCTAAGCTTGATCGTAATCTGCAAGAAATAATTGAAGGCTAATCTAAGAAGGAAATATGATCATAATCCAGGGCTAAAGGGGAGGCATAATTTATATGAAAGAACCGCGAAATATCAGGCAGGTACTTGAACGGGCTGTGATGAAGGATCCCCATAAAGTTTATCTTTTATTTCAGAATCAGAAGATAACCTATTTGGAAATGGATAAGTATACCAATCAAACGGCCAACATGTTTGTTGATCTTGGAATTCGCAAAGGGGATCGGGTGGCAATGATGCTGCCAAACTGCCCTGAATTTTTTTACCTGTGGTTTGGTTTGGTGAAAATAGGCGCTTCCATCGTGCCAATTAACATTAATTTTCAAGAAAAAGAGACGGCTTACGTCTTGCAACATTCCGAAGTGAAAGCGATATTGGCGACACCGGAGTATTGGGAAATTGTTAGAAAGGCTGTACAGACCTCAAACATTCAGATCCGTCATCGGATCTCCGTAAGAGGGGATTTTCCCGACACCCTAACCTATGAACGGATTCGTCCGCAATTTTCTTGTGTACTCGGTGAGGTAGCGATTGACGCTAATGATGAGGCCTCTATCTTATACACTTCCGGCACGACAGGTAACCCTAAAGGATGTATAGAGAGCCAGGAATATTACTTGGTGGCTGGTAAACGCTACTCAAAGCACCTTGGGTTGACTGCAGACGACAGAATTTTGACGCCGTTACCCATTTTTCATATGAATCCGCAGATACTCTCCACTATGGGCACCTTGTTTGTCGGGGGAAGCCTTGCAATCGTTGATCGTTTTCATCCACGCAGTTGGTGGCAGGAATTGCGTGTTATGGAGGTAACCCATTTCCACTATCTTGGTGTGTTGCCAGCTATGTTAATGGGTATGCCCCCCCAAGTGGACGATGCTGATCACCGACCGTGGATTGGGATTGGTGCCGGTGTACCGAAGACCATTCATTTGCCTTTCGAAGAACGATTTAACGTTAAGCTGTTGGAAGTGTTTGGGATGACTGAAACCGGTCTGAACTTCTGTTGCCTACCACAGCCAGATCGAGCCGTGGGAACGGCCTGCTTCTATAAGCCGTTTAAGGAGTACGAGGCAATGGTAGTGGATGATGAGGACCAAGAGATGCCGACTGGCGTTGTAGGTGAGATGCTTCTACGTGGTAGTGATCCGAACAATCGTAGGCGGGGCTTCATGTCCGGATACTATAAGGATCCAGACGCTACGATGAAGGCCTGGCAGAATGACTGGTTTCACACTGGGGATTATGTGCACCGGGACACCCAAGGGCGTTATTATTTCGTGGATCGTAAGAAGGATATTGTGCGTCGTAGCGGGGAGAATATCTCAGCCTCTGAGGTGGAAGGTGCGATTCATCTCCATCCAGCGATAATGGATGTGGCGGTGATTCCTGTACCCGATCTAATTCGAGAGCAAGAAGTGAAAGCTTATGTGGTATTAAAAGAGGGATACTTGCCAAATACCATACAGATAAGCGATTTAATTGCCTGGACAGTCGATCAGTTAGCGTACTTTAAAGTCCCCCGCTACTGGGAATTCAGAAAGAGCCTGCCCTTAACCCAGACTGGTAAAATTCAAAAACAGTGTTTGAAAATGGAGAAGGATGATCTTACTGTCGGTTCATTTGATCGGGTTGAAAATAATTGGGTAAGTTTTTGCACACCGATATTGCTTGTTACTTAGGGGGATCAATTTACCCCTTGTGGATGGATGATATGGAAAAGAAATTTGGAATTATGGGAATTTCAACGTCGGCGAAAATGCGGTTAATAGGTAACTTTGCTTGGGCGAATTTGCCTAGGTCCTAAGCTAGATAAGTTTGACTAAAACCCCGAAATGTCAATTAGCGGTGAAACAACTGAGTGATATCAAACAACGCTCTATTTAGGATCGCTATTAAATGCCTCCACCCAATCCACAATCTTAGCGAGGTCAATGCCATCTGGAGTTTCACGAATGTTGTATTCCCCATAGAAGTTAATGTGCTTCCAACTCACCAGGCTCACGCGTTTGATTTGATTGGTTTGCTCCTGATTACCTTGATGTTCCTGACGCTTCAGCAACTCTGACAGGATGCAGGCATTGTAGTAGATGACGCGATTGGCGAGTAGACGCGAGCATTCACTCCAGATCTGCTTTTCCAGGTCCGTTTTCACACGGAGCCGGCCGGAATACGCGTAAGCCACTGCGCGCGGGAGTTTGTGGTACGATTCGCCTCCGTTCAGCGCACGCTGGACGTTGCGGCGCAGCGTCTGCAAGTATTAGAGAAAGACGATCCAAACCAACAAAATATTGATCCAGAATACTTTGGCGTCGATTAGCTTTTTTTCGCCTTCCGGCAGCTTGTTGACAACGGTATTGACATATCGCTTAATTTTCGGGGCATTGTCTTTCTGGAATATTGGCTTCGGACTGCTACTTATGATTTTCAGCATCGTCAATTGTTTGACGCTCGTCGGTATGGCGCTGAGGAAAAAGGACTGGAACACCGACCTCGTAATGGCGAGCCTGCAGCTGCTACTTTCCTGCTACGGCGTATTTCCTGACTGCGTATGGCGGAATCCACAGCGTCGTCCTGTGGTGGATTTTAGCGATCGTGTTTTCGGTCGCTGCACATGTAGTCGTATTCAAATTCGGTATGACAAAATAGTTTGTTCAGGGGAGACGATAAGCTATAACTCCTCAAACTAAAGAAGTCCTCGTAGGCAGAGTCGAACCAGGCCTACCTGCGGGGCGTGTTGAGAGGTTCTGGGATAGAGTTATTTGGGAGTAGGTAATACTTGCAGGAAATTAGCTTAGTTGTTGTCTAGGAGTGTCTGTGAGAACATATCAGTGCGTTTTGGGTGAAATATTATGGAGGAAGGTTTGCCGTAAGATTATTTTGTGGTATAAATGTTTCCAATTGGGTCAACCTGAAGGATGGGTTGAAACAGAGATTTAATGAAATCATACAGACAATAAACAGTAGGGAGTCATTGCTCGAAGATTTGATGAAGAAATATTAAATGTGCTGGTGGAGAGGATATAAAATCTTACCAACGCATTTTATTTTTGATTTGAGGATCGGAATGAAGGTAAAGAAGTTCGCTAACACTCACACCAACCCCTTGACCCCAAGAAATATTAACAGTAAACTAAAGATACTGCTAT
>DASRMG010000197.1:0-17189 GCA_035648035.1 Desulfosporosinus sp.
ATGATAACACCTCATTTTTGGTTTATTTGGTTTTGCATCTTAATTATACCAAAAACCGAGTGTTCATGCGGATTTTTGCTGTTCTTTTATATCTTTTCGGGCCAAAATTTGGCCCATTTTATGGGTGCAAAACTTCAGAAATTACTTCAAACGAAAATAAGTAAAAGATCCTTTTACTTTTGTGTCAGTAAAGGGATCTTTTAGTTATTTTCGATGAGCGGCAGACAAAGAGAATTTTGCATAGTGTAAATGGCATAATTCACGACTGTCTTAATTAATCCATTTACTATACCAACAAAACCCTATAATAAGATATTGAAATTATATAAAGGATATTTGGGATATCTTGTCGAAATAGAATCTTTGAAGATTTGAAGATGAAATATTTCTTTTAATTTAAAATTATTATCGGAATCTTGCAGTGTTGTTAAAACATATTGATATATCTCTTATGAAATGGAGAAAAATGATTGACACAAAGGGTAATCTGCTCATTATTGACGATGAAATAGAAGTTTTGAATACTTTAAAACGCGTGTTTGAGAAAGATTATGAACTATATATCACCCAAACTGCTAAAGAAGCTTTTGAAATTATGAAAAAGTTTGACATAGGCGTTGTCTTGAGTGACCATCGTATGCCTGAAATGAACGGGACAGAATTTTTAGTAAAAGTGAGGGAATTGTATCCTGATACCATCAGAATATTAATTACGGGATATTCGGAAATCAATGACCTGATCATATCTGTTAATAAAGGCCGAATTTTTAGTTATGTCACAAAACCTTGGAATTTAGGAGACCTCAAAAACACGATCAAGGAAGCCTTCGATGAAAATGCACTCATAAGAGAAAATACAAGCCTGTTAGAGGCTCTAAAGAAATCAAACCAACACCTCAAGCTAGAAATCGAGGAGCGTAAAAAGATCGAAGAAAAGGCTCTTCGACTGGCTTCGATTGTAGAGTGGACGGAAGATGGAATTATAGGGATGACGCTTGATGGAATTATTTTAGATTGGAATAGAGGGGCAGCTTGTATCTACGGCTATGATGAAGCGGAGATACTGGGTGAGTCCATCATCAAACTAATTCCTGAGGACAAGCACAATGAGTTCCAAGAGATGCTCATCAACATTTCTCAAGGAATGCCTATGACGTATTATGAAACGATACGCCAAAGGAAAGATGGGCAGGCTATCAATGTCTATTTGACCGTGTCCCCGATCAAGGATCACGCTGGAGAAGTTATTGGAGCATCAGCCATTGTGAACGATGTTACCGCTCAAAAGAAGTTGGAAAGAGAAATGGTGCGTATGGACCAGATGACCCTTGTCCGTGAAATGGCAGCAAGTATTGGGCATGAGGTTAGAAATCCCATGACCACTGTCAGAGGCTTTTTGCAACTTTTCGGGGAGCATAAACATCCCGCCAAATACAGCGAGTATATTCCGCTTATGATTAGCGAACTTGACCAGGCGAATTCTATTATTACCCAGTTTCTATCGATCAGCCAGACTAAAAAAGTAGAGTTGGCTCAGCAGAATCTAAATGATATTATAGAACATATTTTACCGCTTGTTCAGGTAGACGCTATTAATGAGGAGAAGTTGATAAAATTAAATCTAGATACGATACCAGACCTTCTCCTAAATCATAAAGAGATTCGACAGGTCATCCTGAACTTAGCGAAAAATGGGCTTGAAGCCATGGATAAAGGAGGTTGTCTTACAATAAAAACATCGTTAGTGGATAAAGAAGTGATCTTAGCTGTCCAAGATGAAGGGAAGGGTATTAATCCAGAAATCATGGAGCGTTTAGGAACACCTTTTATTACCACTAAAGAAATGGGCACAGGTTTAGGATTAGCGGTCTGTTTTGGAATCGCAGCACGGCACAATGCTACAGTTATTGCCCAAACCAGCCCGCAGGGCTCAACGTTTTTTGTGAAGTTCAAGCTAGCTGATGCTAAGGCTGTTGTTCAATAAAGTTGGCAAAGGGAGAACGGAGTGCTTCCTGCAATCTACAGGACTCACTCCGTTCTCTTTGCTGTGTATAGGAGATAAATAGCAATGGGTGTATCTAACAACAATTATTCTGCGCTTCTATTGGTATGGTATACAGCTCAAAAAAGAGACTTACCCTGGCGAAAGACGGGCGATCCGTACGTGATTTGGGTGTCTGAAGTCATGTTGCAACAGACCCAAGTGAAGACCGTGATTCCTTATTATGAACGATTTATACAGCGTTTTCCCGGCGTAGAACAACTGGGTAAGGCAACGCTTGAAGAGGTCCTGACGGTGTGGCGTGGGCTGGGATACTATTCTAGAGCCCGTCGTATGTGGGAAGCGGCGCATTATCTTCTCGAGCAACAGGGTGGGAAGATGCCTACAGATTATGAATCCCTTCTGCTGGTGCCAGGAATCGGTAAGTACACGGCAGGAGCCATCGCTAGTATTGCGTTCGGGCAGAGAGTTGCAGCGATCGATGGCAATGTATTGCGGGTGGTATCTCGCCTTTTAGCATGGTCAGAACCAGTGGAGACTTCGCGAACTTATCGTCACTTTAACGACCATTTAATGGAATGGCAACCACCGCTTCGACCGGGGGACTTTAATCAAGCCTTGATGGAATTAGGGGCGATGATTTGTGCCCCCACGAAACCAGACTGTGAAGGCTGTCCTCTGAACCAAGTTTGTGAGGGCTACCTGCATGGCAAGGTTCATCTCTATCCTGTAAAAAAGTTAAAAGCAAAGCGTCAAGTGGTGACTCGCTTAACCTTTGTTCTTCGAAGAGGGGACCAGGTATTATTACAGAAACGCCCGTCGCAGGGGCTGCTGGCGGATCTTTGGGAGTTTCCAGGCGTTGAATTACGTCAGGAGAAGGACTTAAGCGACAGCCTTCCCGTGATGGGGGATGAAGAGTGTTTTGGCTATTATGAAAAGGCTGTTCATGAGCGAGCCTTTGATGGTCAGATGAGAGAACAATTCAAACAGAGTATAAGACTGAACGGACCGGCCTGGTACAATTTTACCCACCGACGTTGGAAGATCATCTGGACCGTACTCGATTTGCCGGAGCTGGTGGAGCCTATACTCACGGCCAAGGAAGCGGATGATTACGGGGTTTCGAGCCGCTGGGTTTCACTACAAGACTTAAGTGAAATAGCTCTTCCGGTAGCCTTTAAAGCAATTGTTCAGGATTTAACAATAAGGTAGGCAGTTTAGGTTGTTAGGGTTAATCCATGCTTGCTACAATAACTTGAAGGTGCCCCAACATCGTGCTATATCGTGTTAGCCCCATGTTGGGGCACCTTTTCTATATGCATATATAACTACATTTTCTACCGAAATGACGATTAGGAAAAAATAGATTGCAGACTGTATATTAATGAATAAAAATTAATTATATTAATATAAAACTTTAATATATTAATATGTGTATTGACAATATTAATGAAAAAGTTTATTATGTTAATTACAGAAGCGCTTCGAGAAACTTAAAGTAGAGGTGACGGTCTTGGATTATAAAATGCCCCATCGGTGTCCGGTGTGTGATCACGAAATGAAGATTAGTAAGTTAACTTGTACCTACTGTCCCACTAAAATCGAAGGGGAATTTAGCTCGTGCAAATTTTGCCGACTACCAGCGGAACAGTTAATCTTCATGGAGGCCTTTGTTAAATGTCGTGGGAATATTAAAGAAGTAGAAAAAGAGCTCGGCATTTCTTATCCAACGGTTCGAAATCGCTTAGATAGTGTGATTGAGGCGCTTGGTTATGGGGAAGCGCAGCTAGGAGCCCCCAAAAATGAAACAGAGAGTCACCAAGAGGAAAGTCTGCGACGTCAGGGAATTTTGGAAGCGCTTGAGCGTGGGGAAATGACAGCACAGGAAGCAACTCTTCAAATGAGGAGACAAGAGGGGTAAGGCTTGAATGAGCTAAGATTGAAGGGAGTAGAGAGCATGAGCAGTGAAAAGATGAAGATTCTCGAGATGATTCAAGAAGGTAAACTGTCAGCCATTGAAGGGATGGATCTACTAAAGGCAGTTGAGGAAGGAAACTCTCCTAAAGAAGCCACTCAGTTAATTGATAAGGACTTCGTAAAGAAGGAAGGGATTTTAACTGGGGAACGCATGTTGCGAGTTCGCGTGGTCGGGGAAAAAACGTTGAAGGTGAACGTCAATGTTCCGTTGAGCCTTATACGTTCCGCTTCAAAACTGCTTGTTTATGCGACGAGCTTTGTTCCTAAGGATAAGCTGGCGGAGTTGGAACAAAAAGGTATTGATTTGCAAGCGTTGGACGTTGAGGGACTCGCCCGAATTCTAGAAGAAACTCTAGATGGCAAAATTGTCGATGTAGAAGTTGCGGACCCTGCAGAGGGAAAAATAAAGGTAGAAGTGTATGTGGAATAAATCATTCAGACTTTTGATGGTACGGGTCAAGGTGACAAGGCACAGCTTTGCGTTTCCGGTACCTGTCTGGGTGGTGAGTCAGTTGATGTACGCTCTGACAGATTTGGTTTGGGTTGGGGAGAAGGTCATAGCGCGCGTTCCGCTTCCCAGAGACGAAAAAACTCGTAAGAATCTGAGCTGGATCAAAGAGTGTTCTGCGAGCGGAGTCATGAACGTAACGCATAATATTATTAAAGATCTCACTCGTTATAAAGGGCTGGACCTTGTCGATGTGGAAGTTGGAGAAGTCCGGGTAAAAATAAGCATAAAGTGAGGGGACAGAGGATGAACAGGCAGATCTACCGAGTGTTAGTAAACACTATCGCATTTTTTATCGCAGCGCAGTTTTTGCCTATTGTGGCAGCTAGCCCTCTGCACTTCATATTGGCCGGAATAATCCTCAGCGTTGTCAATTTGATCATCCGACCAGTACTCATTATATTGACCATACCTCTTAATCTTATAACATTAGGGATTTTTACCCTTGTGATCAATACTTGGATGATCATGATGACGAGTGGTTTGTTGCCAGGTTTTCACGTACCAGGGTTTCGTGTTGCCTTTTTGGTATCGATCATGGTGTATTTAGCGAACTGGGGGTTCAAAGAACTGAGGTCTTAAGCGCCATCAATGACGCATATTAAAGCAGGCAGGAAGCTATTTAATGGCTTCCTGCCTGCTTTAATATGCGTTTGTATAAGCATTATTCTTTAACTAGAATCTTTGTAATTTCTGACTTTTTGGCGTTCCTCAGTGATTCCTTGTGGGTCATAAAAAGTAGCCTTCATACTAATTTCATGACAAAGGTATATACTTATAGTCTAACAAATATGAAAATTATAAATCCATTAGGCGGTGTTTGAACAAAAGGACATTGTTTTATGGTATAATTGTAATTAAAACTATCTGTTATATGATATGGAATGGGAGGGTCAATCATTTGGAAATGACAGGAGCAGAAGCGATCATAGAATCCCTGAAAAATGAAGAGGTCGATGTGGTTTTTGGCTACCCTGGTGGGGCAGTTTTAACACTTTATGATGCTTTGTACAAAGTGGATTTTAAACATATTTTGGCTAAGCATGAACAAGGATCAGTCCATGCGGCGGATGGATATGCACGGGCGACTGGAAAGGTCGGGGTCGTCATTGCTACTTCCGGCCCAGGTGCCACTAATTTGGTCACCGGAATTGCGACTGCCTATATGGATTCGATTCCTTTAGTCGCTATTACGGGTCAAGTTGCTGTTCCTCTGATCGGAAGGGATTCGTTTCAAGAAGCGGATATGCGTGGTATTACTACGCCTATTACCAAACATAATTATTTGGTGAAGAAGGTCGAGGATTTACCGGCCGTTCTTAAAGAAGCTTTCTATATTGCTCGCACAGGTAGGCCGGGTCCCGTGGTGGTTGATATAGCGAAAGACGTCTTCGCCGCTTTGATCGATTATCATTATCCGAAAGAGGTTAAATTGCGTGGGTATCAACCCTTGTATGAGGGTGATATGGAGACCATTGAAAAGGTTTTCTTGGAATTAAGTGTCGCCCGTAAGCCGCTTATATTTGTAGGAGGTGGCGTTAATCTGTCTGATTCGTCAGAGGCGTTAAAGGTTTTAATTGAACAGACAGGGTTTCCAGTCATTTCGACGTTAATGGGCTTGGGCAGTATTGCGTTTGATCATCCCCAATACCTAGGTATGGTGGGAATGCATGGGACTTATGCAGCAAATATGGCCACGACGGAATGTGATTTGATGTTAGGTATCGGTGTTCGTTTTGACGATAGAGTCACAGGGGTATTGAGCGAATTTGCGCCTAAGGCCAAAATCATCCACTTCGATATTGATCCAGCAGAAATTAATAAAAACGTAATCGCCCATCTGCGTGTTCTTGGAGATATGAAATGGTCCATACCTGCTCTATCTGGGCGGGTTCAGGATGTCTCCGACGAATTAAAAGAACACGTGCGTGCTTGGACAGATCGAATCCGTTTGTGGCAACAGGAAAAACCTTTAACTTATAAGCAGGGTACAGAGTTTGTCATGCCCCAGGCGGTGGTTGAGAAAGTTAATCAGTTGACACAGGGGGATGCTGTGATTGTTACGGATGTAGGGCAACATCAGATGTGGGTTGCGATGTACTATGGTTTTAAGAATCCACGCTCATTCCTCACGTCAGGAGGTCTAGGCACGATGGGCTATGGCCTTCCAGCTGCCCTAGGCGCACAATGTGGTTTACCTGATAGAAATGTTGTCCTATTTGTAGGGGATGGTGGAATTATGATGAATTGCCAGGAGCTGGCAACGGCGGCGGATTATAATTTCCCAGTAAAAATACTCATTCTTAATAATCAGTCGTTAGGTATGGTCGCCCAGTGGCAAAGGATGTTTTACGGTGGACGCTGTTCACATACAAACCTCAAAGGTGGACACACGGATTTTGTAAAATTAGCGGAGGCTATGGGGGTGAGGGGTTTAAGGGTGACTAAACCTGCAGATCTTAGTAGCATGCTTGAAGAAGCGTGGGCCACTCCAGGCCCTGTAGTCGTTGATATTCAGATCCCGGATACCATGGATGTCTGGCCTATGGTTCCTTCGGGAGCGCGTCTGGATCAGATGATGTTTGGGGGGGGAGACGAATGAAACATACTCTCGCTGTTTTAGTAGAAAATAAACCGGGCGTATTAACCCATATTTCGGCACTGATTAGTCGCCGGGCCTTTAATATTGAAAGTATTGCAGCTGGCTACACGGAGGAACCCGATACAACCAGGATTACAATTGTGGTTGAGGGGAACGAGATGGAGCAGGAACAGGTTGTTAATCAATTGTCAAAATTAGTGGATGTTATCAAAATTAGTGACCTGACCGCGGTAGAATCGATCCAACGCGAGTTAGCCTTGATCAAGGTCAAAGCAACTGTGCATACAAGGTCGGATATTATTAATATTGTCGAGATTTTCCGTGCCAGCATTGTGGATGTTAATCGAGAGACGATGGTTATAGAACTTTCCGGTGATGGAACTAAGATCGATGCCCTATGCCAGGTACTAGAAGAGGATCATGGCATTATTGAGATTGTACGGACGGGTAAGATCGCTTTATCAAGGGGACCTATTCCAGCAAAAGATCAGTAAAATTATGGACGCTTAGCCGGATTTAGTTGAACGCAAAGAAGCTTATAGCTCGAAGAGCTGTAAGCTTCTTTGCGTGCGTTCACGACTATTATAAATTACCGTACTTTACTGAAGGGTTAATGAGTTTATTATGCTTTCAAGAATTGGTAGACACAAATTTTTTACCAATATAATACAATAGTATGTGTAGGTTAATGTGGATCACAGGTGAGCAAGAAAAAGGTCTTTCTTAGGAAGCAGGGAGAAAATGATTGAGGTTAAACAACTGACCAAAGTCTATCGCGAAGGACGAGGAATAAGAAACATTAACTTTCAGGTCGATCCTGGGACAGCGTTTGGATTTCTTGGCCCAAATGGGGCAGGGAAGACTACCACTATCCGTTTATTAATGGGATTTTTAAAGCCTGATTCCGGACGAGTAACCATCGACGACTATGACTGCTGGCAAGAAAAGACGGACGTGAAGAAGATTGTCAGTTACCTTCCGGGTGAGCTTCATTTCATTGAGACCTTGTCTGGGGTTGAATTCTTAGATCTTATGGCGGGGATGCACGGCAACAGTCGTCTAATAAAGAATCGTCGAGATTATTTTATACGAGCTCTCGACTTAGATATAAAAATACTCATTCGGAAGATGTCAAAAGGGATGAAACAGAAGCTAGGGATTATCGCAGCCTTGATGTTGGACGCCAGTGTGATCATTCTTGATGAACCCACCTCTGGCTTGGACCCCTTAATGCAAAAAGTGTTTGTTGATTTAATCCTGGAGGAAAAGAGAAAGGGTAAGACTTTATTTATGTCTTCCCACCAATTTGCAGAGATTGAACGCACGTGTGAGCAGGTTGGGATTATTAGAGATGGGACACTTTTAGCCGTTCAAAGTATTTCGTTGCTGAGAGAGGCGGAGTATCAAACGTTCGAAATCGAAGTTGAGAGTGAGCAGGATGCGGACTTTCTAAAGCAGAGTTTGTTAAATATAACTTCTATTCAGGGAGGCCGCTTCGTCATCCGAGTAGCGGGTGATCTGGATAACTTGTGGTTGGCTCTCACTCAAGTTCACGTGAAACGATTTAGACAGCGTTCTCTAGAGTTAGAAGAGGCTTTTATGGATTTTTATCGGTAGGGGATGAAATATATGAATAGGGCATTGTTTCGGACGATGTTTAAACAGTACCGAAAAAAAGTAGCCGCCATTTCAACAGGTATTGTTCTTTATGAAGGACTGTTATCGTGGGTGTACCCTGTGATCGCTAAAAATCCAGCGATTTCAGAGATTGCTCAGTCTATCCCGTCTGCAGTAAAGACCGTGTTTGGAGTGCCAGAAAATGCAAGGACGGATACCTTTGAAGCGTTTATATCGGGACAGTTTTATGCTAGAATATGGGTCTTACTCATGGCTTTATATGGTATAGAAACCGCGAACGCTTTACTTGGGAAAATGGTAAATGATGGCTCTTTAGCCTTTCTTTTGGCCACACCAGTCTCACGAAGCGAAATTATCTCCACTCAAACTGGGGTTTTGATTAGCACAAACGCTCTTTTAGTCGCCGCTACAATCGGCGGAGTCTATTTGGGCACCTATTGTTCCAAAATAGAGATCGAACCCTGGCGTTATTTGGACTTAGGCCTTTTAGGCCTTTCCTTTTTCTCGCTGATAGAGATCTATAGCCTATTCTTCTCAGCCTGGTTTGGTGAGGAGGAAAGGGCATTAACCTATGCGATGGGGTTAACGCTGGCCTTTTACGGTCTGGATATTGTGGGAGGCCTCAGTGATAAGTGTTCTTGGCTAAAAAACGTCTCTCTCTTCCAATGGTTTCAACCCCAAGAGGTACTTGAGGGTACAACAGACACCAAGTGGCCTATTATTGGGTTTAGTGTCGCGTCAGTGGTTCTTTGGTATTTGACCCAAAAGGTATTTGAGACGAGGGATTTAGCTATTTAGCTATTAAGCTATTAAGCTATTAGTGGTTAGAGGTTGGATAAGTGGGATTACCTAGCACCGACGTTCATTCTTAATTTGGACGGTTGGTGCTGATTTTTAATTCGTGTTATCAACGAATATTGCAACGGTAATAATAGTACATTGACAGACATAGTAATACGATATATATTGTATTTATGGAGGTGATACAATGGTCGATCATAAGATCTCCTCAGATTTACTCAGAGGGCATACTGATACGATTATCTTGAAATTATTGATGAGCGGTGACAAATATGGGTATGAAATATCGAAATTGATCCATTCAAACTCTCGTGGTGAGTACGAACTTAAGGAGGCAACTATGTATTCGAGCCTGAAGAGGCTAGATAATGATGGTAGTATCACTTCATATTGGGGTGATGAGACCCAGGGTGGCAGGAGGAAGTACTATAAGATTACCGAAAGAGGGAAAGAAACATACTTTCAAAATATAAAAAATTGGGAATACGCTAAGCGTATTCTCGATCAATTACTATAAGCGGAAGGTGTTAATAACAATGAATAAAAAATTAGTTAAATATATAGAGGGTGTCTTCTCACCCTACGAAGATTTGGATTCGGTCAAAGAATTGAAAGAAGAGTTGTCTAATGATTTACAGGAAAAGTTGAACGATTTGAAGCATCAGGGTTACGATGACGAGGCTGCTTATAATCTAACCATCGACTCTCTAGGAGATGTTTCAGAAATCATAGAAAGTATCTCTGCAAACACAACACAACTACCGCAGATGGTAGGTCAGGATCTTTCAAATATTGATCTTGAAAAATCTGATTTTCAAGGGGTAAAAGTACATGATGGCAAGTTCAACGGCAGCGCCCTTAAACAATCAGACTTCAGCCATTCAGATATAAGTAATAGCTCCTTTAAAGGCGCTGATCTACAGAATTCCGATTTTACAAAGGTCACCTTACAGGATGGAAACTTTAACGGTAGCGCCCTTAAAGGATCCGATTTTAGTGGATCAGATTTAACGAACACTTCCTTTAAAGGTTGTGATTTGACGAATGTAAGGTTTGAAGGTGCTAATCTTACAAGAACAAAACTTACTAGCGTGAGTCTGAAAAATATAAGTTTTAAAAGCTGTATCTTAGATTATACAGATTTCACCCATTCAGATTTGTCCGGAATATGTTTCGATGCTCAAACACTGATTGGCACTATTTTTAAGGGCACAGGTTTGTCAGGGACGTCATTCAAAAATGTAGTTTTTAGAAATGTGTCCTTTAAAAGTGCTAATGTAAAAAAAGCTATTTTTGATGGCGCTACAATGGATAAATTGACTTATGCTGTTTTGAAAGGCAGCAAGGCAGACTTGACTAATGTCACAGTGATTTAGGGGGTAGATGACGATACAAGCTGCTACAGCTATTTCTGGTTTGACTTTCTACTTCAAGTTAGAGCTTGCTGAAGATAGACTCTAGATTTCTTTGCTGTGGTCAGTAAGCTCGATTGATTAAGTCATTAGAAAAGGTTAGTATGAACCTATAATCTAAATATTTAGAATTTGGCCAGTAATATTACACAGGAGATGAGGTATTGTATGCTTTTGCCGCTTAGTCGAATACCTGAACTCAGTCCCAATCGTCAAGCGTTGCCCCTTATTAAGGAATTTACTGTCAGAAGCGAACTGCTTCAGATTAAGGTTCATAAGCAAAACGGCGTAACCGTGATCGACTGCGGTGTTCAGGTTGAGGGAAGTTGGGAAGCTGGGATTTTATTCGCTTCTGTTTGCCTTGGAGGTTTAGCCAAAGTTAAGCTGCAGTGGATGGACTTCGATGGGCTACGTTGGCCGTCGGTGGAGGTTGTCACGGATCACGCTGTCCGGGCGTGTATGGCCTCACAGTATGCAGGTTGGCCCATTAAAATTGGCAAGGGACTGACGATGGGTTCGGGCCCAGCCTGCGCCATTGTTCATAAGGGCAGCCTGTTCAGGCTGTTAGGCTATGAAGATCATTCTGAGACGGCAATTATTTGCTTAGAAGGAAAGCACCTTCCGTCACAAGAGGTTATTCAGCATATTTTAGAAGAGTGTCACTGTCATCGCGAAAATCTCACGATTTTAGTTGCTCCGACGGCGTCACTGGTGGGTTCTGTTCAGGTCGCTGCACGAGCCTTGGAAACCGGGCTATTTAAACTCAGGCGATTGGGCTATGACTTAGGAAAAGTCGTTTCTGGTTGGGGTGTTTGTCCAATTCCACCCGTAGCGCGCGATACTCGAAGTGGGTTAGGGCGCACAAATGATGCGATTTTTTATGGCTCAACGGTCCTCTATAACCTTCGTGATGAGGATGAAAGACTGGAACAAGTGGTGAAGCAAGTCCCGTCCTGCTCAACTCAGGACTATGGTCGTACATACTTGGAAAGACAGGCTACTTATAAAAATTTTTTCAATATCGATCCAGACCAGTTTACGCCTGCGGAGGTCTGGCTTTGTAATTTAGACAGTGGCCGTTCGTTTCATGCGGGATTCCTAGCTACAGATATTTTGCGCAAATCATTTGGATTAGAAACAAGCTCATGAAAGTAGCTTCTTGAGACAAGTAAGATATTATCATTGGACAGGGGCTGGAAATCCCAAGGTTTTGATCGATTTTAGTACGTCTGATAGGGTTCCATCTGAAAATATGGTATGATGATATAAAATCAAACAATAGAGATTTAAGCGAAGGCGGTTATGCATGTTTAAAATTACTGAGAATTGTGTTGAAAATACGTCCATGACAGAGTATTATTCTTCAGACGCTAAAAAAGGTACAGAGGAATTTGAACAGCTTATCAAAAAGTTTGAAGCTGAACCACAGTATCTATTCCGCATGAGAGACGAAGACCTAGAAATCTTCTATATAGGTTACTCGGATGACTGTACTAGACCCAATGGCTTTGATCCGTTAGACATGTATGGAGAGTATTATCACTGCATGGATATTCAATACCTAAATGCCAAAGGTGAATATGAGAGACTATAGCTGTAAATAGGAATTATTAACACCAAAATCAGTGAGATTTTGGTGTTTTTTCCATGTCAGAGTAAAATAAGAAGAGGTTAGATAAAACAATTGAGAATATGAGGGGATGCAATGTATCCAACGAATCTAAATTATAAAATGCCCGCAGAGTGGGTCAAGCACTTGCGTACCTATATTTCGTGGCCCGTTCAATCGTCTATGTGTTATCCAGAGGACTATGACGCGGTTTGCCAGGGCTATGCTGAGATTATCGAGGCAATTGCTGAATTTGAACCGGTGACGGTTGTGGTCAATCCCGCTGACTCTGATAATTTCTTTAATTTATTTCAAAGTGATCAAATTGAAGGTCTAGTCATCAAGCATAATGATGCCTGGTTACGGGATAATGGACCGACGTTTTTAATTCGTGATACAGGCGGGTTAGCAGGGGTGAATTGGCAGTTTAATGCTTGGGGCGGTAAATATGCGCCTTGGGATCTAGATAATCAAGTCGCACCTCAAATGCTTGACTGTATTGGGGTCAAATGCTTTAATACCTCTCTAGTGATGGAGGGGGGAGCGTTTCATGTGGACGGAGAGGGGACGCTTCTGACTACGGAACAGTGTCTCCTGAATTCCAATAGGAACCCGGAACGAACAAGAGACCAAATTGAAGAGGAATTGAAGAAATTCTTGAGTGTGCGGAAAGTTGTCTGGCTGAAAAAGGGTTTAGACGGGGACGAGACGGACGGCCATGTAGACAATATTGCGTGCTTTGGGGCACCGGGTAAAATCCTAATTCAGGTTTGTGACGATCCTGAGGACGCAAATTACTCAGTGACTCAAGAAAACTTAAAGATACTTAGTCACGCGACTGATGCACTGGGAAGAAAGTTTGAACTAGTTCCCATCCAACAGCCCCCGATATTATACGCCGCAGGGACATCTACGCGTTACACCTTGAGTTATTTGAACTTCTATTTTGTCAATGGGGGACTGATTCTGCCTGTTTTTGGGGGCGAAGCGGCAGAAACCGATCGCTTGGCGGCTCAGGTATTGGGCGAGCTCTTCCCAGAAAGACGGATTCGCACGGTGAATGGCATGGCCATTATCCGGGAGGGTGGCAATGTGCATTGCATAACCCAGCAGATGCCGGAGGGTGTAGGATGAGAAATGTAAAAGTGGCGGCTACGCAGATGAGCTGTTCTGCAAGCATCGCTGAAAACATAGAAAAAGCGGACGCTTTGGTGAGAGAAGCAGCCAATAAGGGCGCTCAAATTATTTTGCTCCAAGAGCTATTTGAAACGCCATACTTCTGCCAGAAGGAAAAATCGGACTACTATGTTTATGCGACTGAGTTGGAACACAATAAAGCCGTTGAACATTTCAGACAAGTGGCAAAAGACCTTCAAGTGGTGTTGCCGATTAGCTTCTATGAGAAGAAAAACTGCGCCCGCTACAATTCTCTAGCCCTCATTGATGCCAATGGAGATGTGCTAGGGAAATATCGCAAGAGTCATATACCAGATGGTCCTGGTTATGAAGAAAAATTCTACTTTAACCCAGGAGACACGGGTTTTAAGGTCTGGGACACTCGCTACGGTAAGATTGGGGTAGGGGTTTGCTGGGATCAATGGTATCCTGAAGCCGCCCGATGTATGGCCTTAATGGGTGCTGAATTACTCTTTTATCCGACGGCTATTGGCTCGGAGCCCGACGATGGATCTATGGATTCCAAGGATCATTGGCAGACTTGTATGCTTGGGCATGCCGCTGCAAACTTGATCCCTGTGATTGCCTCGAACCGAATCGGGATTGAGGAAGACGAAGAATCCCGTATCACCTTCTATGGCTCTTCGTTTATTGCTGGGCCCCAAGGAAACAAAGTGGCCGAGGCTGATCGTACTGAACAGACGGTCTTGATCGCTGAATTTGATCTGGATCAGCTTGAGAAGCAGAGGTTGGAGTGGGGAATCTTTCGAGATCGACGGCCTGACTTATACAGCCTGATCTCTTCCTATGATGGGGAGTTAACTGTCAAGGGGACTCTTTAAAGGCCGATTAAACAATTCTCACTCATGAATTTGGCGAGTTTGGTGATACTAAAAGTATAATCAGTTAGCGAAATCAGGATGAGAAAGGTCGGGCTACAATGGAAGAAGTTATTAAATTTTTAAATGAGAACAAGATGGGGAATTTAGCAACGGTGGAAAATGGGGAGCCGAGAGTGAGACCTTGGGGGTTCATGTATGAAGAAGGCGGAAAATTCTATTTCTGTACCGCTAATACAAAAGATGTTTATGAGCAGTTAAAGGCAACCCCTTTGGTAGAATTCACAACGACTTCGAGTGAAATGGCCTGGGTAAGGCTTCGCGGAGCCATCAAGTTCAGTGATGATATGAAGGTTAAGGAAAAGGTTCTTAAGACAGTGGCAGAGGTAGACAAGTTCTATAAGACTGCAGATAATCCGTTATTCGAGGTGTTCTATATTGAACATGGATCGGCTATGTTGGATGATTTTTCAGGACAGCCTTGCAAAAATTTTAAATTTTAAATTTAAGTAGATTTTAAATTTGCGAAATCTTAATAAAATTTACTTCCCCATATAATAATATTAGAGAGTCTTTACCTTGTATTGAGGGTAAAGACTCTTTAACTTTGATCGTCCTTAAGAAAAGAAATTGTTATAAGTTCCTTATGCCTGAATTATTAAAGAGGAATGGTGCGATTCAATGTCGAATTAAGCAGAATGAGAATTAGAGTTAGGTTTGAGGAGTGGAAAGATGAGCAGAAATAATAGTTCACAGTCGGCTATAAACTACGGCATACGAATCAAATTACAATTAGGCTTCATGGTGGTCTTGCTCTTAACCATCATAGTTGGGTGCGTAGGTTATTATGGCATGGAAAAGATCAATCAGAGTGTCGAAGAGGTAGGCGCACATTGGCTAAAGGCAACTGGTAGTTTGGGACAAGTCATTCAGGATACAGAAGACACTAGGCGCGCTCTTTTAGCAGCATCTTTAACACGTACCGATAAGCTGGCCTTTCAGGAAAATAAAGAAGATTTCATGAACTATAAAGCAAAATGGGACACTGATTTTAACAGCTATGTAACATATGTAACAAGCTCAGAGGGGAAAACTAGCGCGGAAATAATGAGGAAATCCTTTAACACATATTTAGAAGATTGTGATCGTATTTGGAATCTATTAGCAGAGGGCAAGGATGCAGAGGCAAGTCCAATTATAACTGATCAGAGCAAGGTGAGTTTTGAACTCGTGCTTAAAAATATGGAAGAACAGATGGTTTTTCAGGGTAACGGTGGAGCTCAAGCTGTTATTGAGGCTGAGACTGTGCATAATGGTGGGGCAAGACTTCTTCTCATTTTCATTGGCATATCGGTGGTTGGGGGAGGGGTGTTAGCGTTTATGCTGGCACGACATATTAGCAAGCCTCTTGCAGCGGTGACTAAAGTCGCTCAGGCAGTCGCTGAAGGCGATTTAAACGTTGAAATGCCTGTGATTAAGAATAGAGATGAAATCGGGGTTTTAGCCGGAGCCGTTGCAGAAATGGTGAATTCCCTAAGGGAAGTCATCGGCGAAGTATTAACCCAATCTGAGAATGTGGCAGCAACCAGCCAAGAACTTTCGGCAGCTGCAGAGGAAGCGACGGCTAGTAGTACGCAAGTCTCTGAAACGCTCAATCAACTTGCGGCCGGTGCCACAGAGCAAGCCATCTCCGTGGGGGATACCAGTAGTGTCCTTGAACAACTTGCGGCTAACTCGCAACAGGTTGCAGAAAATGCAGAGATCGTTAGTTTAAGTAGTGGTAAGGCTTCTAAGGCTGCGGAAATTGGCGCTGTACAGGCAGAAAACGCTGTGCAAAAAATTGAGCAAATTAGAGATGTATCAGTCCAAACCGCTGAAGCTGTCTTCAAGTTGGGAGACCAATCCAAACAAATTGGTCAAATCGTGGATGTCATTAAAGGGATCGCGGATCAGACGAATTTATTAGCTTTAAATGCTGCGATAGAGGCTGCCCGTGCAGGCGAACAGGGGAGAGGTTTTGCAGTGGTGGCTGAAGAGGTCCGAAAACTTGCAGAACAATCGTCGATGTCGGCAACACAAATCGCAACGCTGATTGGCAATATTCAGCGTGAAACGGAACGGGCCATTCAAATGATGGAGAGCGGGAGCACTGCAGTGGTTGCAGGCGTTGAAGCGGTAAATTTAGCTGGCAATTCCTTCCGAACTATTGTCGATGAAGTGAACACAGTCGTCGACCAAATTCAGCTTGTCACAACGGCTACGCAACAAATGGCCATCGGGACCGATCATGCCGTAAAATCCGTCGAGAGCATTGGTGTGGTCGTTGAGCAAACTGCAGCCAGTTCGGAAGAGGTTGCTGCTGCATCTGAGGAACAAGCCGCTACCATGGTTTCTGTCAGTCAATCTGCAGAAGCTTTGGCCAAGCTTGGGGAAAGCCTCATGAGCGCTGTTGCCAAGTTTAAGGTCTAAGATTAGTCAGCAAAAAGAAGGGGCTGTCTCAAAATAGAAATTAAATTTCTATGAAGAGGCAGTCCTTTTTCTTTGTAAAAATTGAAAAAGACGAGTCCGAAGACCCGCCTTTTTGGTATAATTAGTTATGCTGCAAAACAAACAAACTATACCCAA
>DASRMG010000198.1:0-19826 GCA_035648035.1 Desulfosporosinus sp.
GCAGAAGATTGAATCGTTAAGAACATGTTCGTACCCGTATCACCATCTGGCACAGGAAAAACATTTAAAGCGTCAACATCATGTTTCTTAAGTTCTAAGGCGTTCGCCCCTGCAACCATCATTTGTTTCCAAAGTTGTCCATTGGCAACAATGATCGTGTTATTTTTCGTTGGTCCCAAAACCATATCCCCCTACTCTTTCGCCCTATTCTAAAATGCGAACGCCTTGAACATTCACATTCACTTGGGAGACGTTTAATCCCGTGAGCTTCTCAGTAGTATAACGGACACGTTCCATAACACTGGTCGCAACTTCGGAGATCTTGACACCGTAACCGACAACGATATAGAGATCAATCACCACTTCATTGTCTTTAATGGATACAACCACACCTCTGGCTAAATTTTCACGTCCTAATAAATCTGCAAAACCATCTGTAATTTTACGTGAGGCCATGCCTACCAAGCCATAACATTCAACAGCGGTAGCACCTGCTATCGTGGATATGACCTCTTCCGAAATATCTATTTTACCTAAAATATTAATAATCTCTTTTCCCATAAACAGGACCCTCCCTTCCGAATCTTCCGTTGACCTTATTCTACCAAGTTAATGAAAAATGTTCAAAGAAAAACTAAATATAATTTTAATTGTGGTATTTTTGAAAGAAACCTTGCCAACTAGCGAGACTTTTGATATTATATATAAGTGTCATTTCGGTCGCAAAGGAGGTTTTAGAGCATGGCTAAAGTTTGTGCAGTATGCGCCAAAGGAGTAACCACTGGGAATCAAGTCAGCCACTCTCATATACGGAATAAGCGAACTTGGAAACCAAACTTACAAAGCGTTCATGCTATTGTGAACGGTACTCCCGCCCGAATCAAAGTTTGCACGAGATGCTTACGTTCTGGAAAAGTTCAGCGCGCGAGCTAATGAATCAAAAGTCCGATATTGTATCGGACTTTTTTCATGCCCAAATAGTTTATTCGGCGTCACGCGATATCTGTTGAAGTTCTTCCAGCGTAAATTGATAGTGATCATTGCAAAAATGGCAGACCATCTCGGCTTTTCCATCCGAGATTAGGTCTGCTATTCCATTTTTACCGATAGATACTAACGTATCACTCAGGCGCTCTTTGGAACAGTTGCAAGTAAATCCTACCTCACGACGCTCTAAAACATGATAAGGAAGCGGTCCGATTAACCGATCCAGCATTTCGTCCACAGATTGACTCTGCGCTGCTAGTTCACTGATACCCACCCTAAGTTGCCCTAGTTGCCTTTCAATGGCTTGTATGTCCTCTTCTGTCGCTCCAGGCAAGGGTTGAATTAAAAGCCCCGCAGCTCCCGCCACATGATAATCTTTTTCCACCACCACCCCTAGGTGCAGAGCGGAAGGAATCTGTTCAGACGTCAATAAATACTGCACAAGGTCCTCGGCGATTTCACCACTAACCATAGGAACCAAGCCAGTATAAACTTCACCGTTTTGCAAACTACGACTGACGGCAAGCTCTCCGCGTCCAACTGCCAAACCCACATCAAGTTTCCCAGAGTCTTTTAACGGCAAATCCACCAACGGCTCATGAACATAACCCCGTACTTCACCCTGCGCATTTCCCACAGCAACAACCCCCTTTAACGGGCCGTCTCCCAGTAATCGCAAAGTAACACTCTCATCACTTTTGAGTGAGCTCGCCAAAATCAGCGTCCCCGTCAACAACCTACCCAACGCCGCCGTAGCAACCGGCGACAAACCGTGGCGCCTACGAGCCTCTTCCACCGTATCCGTCGTCCGAATTGCCACCCACCGAGCCATCCCGTCAAGCATCGTACCAATTAAAAGTTCATCATGTTGCATTTATAATCTTCCTTTTTTTATCAAATCATTCATTGAATCAACTGTTCTCTTTCTCGTTGCGTTCCAAAGCGCCAACAGCGCTCGTTGAGAGCGCAGCAATTCAACCGTCCCAAGCCATCGTCGTTCCAAGCCTATGGCGAAGTTCCTTTGCTCAAATGGTCCCCAGCCCCAGGAGGGTGTGATTTTGCGGAGCGAACCCATTCAGCAGAGTCGCGTCAATTGCGCTTACTTTACGAAGGGAAGCGTGGCAAGGGCTTGTCCATGGATGGACTGATGTCGCGGTGCCAAGGATGGCAAGGAGCGACGAACATTCAGAATAGCCCAGAGGTTTTGCCTAAGCTCGCTTCGTAATCAAGCGCGATAGCGACGGCGCTGTGGGTGAACGGAGTAATTTCACTCCATCCCCGGCCTAGTTTCGCATTTTAGCAAAACAACGAGCACCCACCCGCTGTGCACCTCAACGACGGCCTCGTCACCCTGAAACACATTACTGATCCCACGCGGAGAATCCTGCAAGAGCACGCCCTTCTGAAGGGCGTAATACAGTCCTTCTGTGCTAACCACGGCCTGCTCCGACAAGGCAATCAAAGATATCTCCTGACCTATTGAGCCCGTAATACCTTCGCGACCTTGAATTATCCAGTTCTCATGCTCCGGATCGACTAAGCGAATCTGATATCCTTTCCGAGCGTACGCAAGCATCAGCGCTATATTGCCCAGAAAATGATCCATTCGTTTTCCAGTCGCCCCATACAGCCAAATAGTCCGTTCACCAACAAGACGGGCCTGCTCCTCAGCATAAATTAGTGCCAATTCCAGATCCGTCTCATCTTTTTCGCAGGAAAATTGTTTAATCGTGCAACCCGCATTTTCACATTGCTTTAAAACCTCTGGGGTGACTGAATCCAAATCCCCGATGAGAAGATCAGGTAACCGTCCTGAAAGGGAAGCATGGTTTGCTCCCCCATCAGCACATATTAAGTGATCAACTTCTTCTAGGACCTGTCTGCCCCATTCTAAATCCCAAGTGCCATTCGCTAGTACTGCAATCTTCATGCCTCGCTCTTCATGGAGTGCGCAGCTTGACGAAGTTTTTCTACGGCTTGTTGGGGATCAGGTTGTGCAAAAATAGCAGCCCCTGCCACCAAAATATGTGCGCCTGCTTTTACCGCGACAGCTGCAGTGTCCAAGTTAATGCCGCCATCCACTTCAATGAGACACGCAGAATGGGTTTGTTGAATATGGCGAGAGAGAACCTGGATTTTAGGAATAACGGACGCGATGAATTTTTGCCCCCCAAACCCAGGGTTGACCGTCATCAATAGCACCATATCTAAGTCTGACAAAATATACTTAATGCCATCTAACGGCGTCGCTGGATTGAGCGCAATCCCCGCTGTCATTCCATGTTCTTTAATCAGTTGAACGACACGGTGTACATGGCAGGTAGCCTCTATATGAAACGTGATATGATCGGCTCCAGCCTTAGCAAAATCCGCAATATAAAGCTCTGGTTTTTCTACCATCAAGTGAACATCAAAACGCATGCTGGAATGAGGCCTTAAAGATTGAACTACAACCGCGCCATAGCTAAGATTTGGGACGAAGTGCCCGTCCATCACATCGATGTGTAAAACCTCCGCGCCGGCATCCTCAACCAAACGCACTTGTTCCCCGAGTCGGGAGAAGTCTGCGGATAAAATAGAAGGGGCAAGTTGAATCATCTTAATATTTCCTCTCTGCTGCAATGACTTCTTGCAAGAATATTACGTAGTGTTCATATCGAAACGGAGAAATTTCACCGTTTTCTAGGGCTTCTTTAATCGCGCAATTCGGTTCTTTAACATGGATACAACTACTAAACCGACACTGGTGACGACGCTCGGCAAATTCTGGAAAACACTCTGCTAACTCCACTCGTTTCATCGGGGGAATAAAGAGGGAGGAAAATCCTGGCGTGTCTGCGACAAGACCTCCCGCACAAACCATCAGTTCAACGTGACGTGTTGTGTGGCGGCCACGCTTAGACTTTATGCTTAATTCCCCTGTCTTCAGTTTCTTCCCCGGAGATAAGGCATTAAAGAGACTAGATTTACCGGCTCCAGAAGGTCCAGCAAGTACACTGATTTTATCCTTTAACCGGGTACCAACCTCGTCAATTCCTTGACCTGTTTCACTGGAAACCTCAAACACAGTGTACCCTATTTTACGGTAGACATCCGTTATGGCATGACTCTCAACGCCGGTGGTTATAGAAGCTTCCTTAAACTTGTCCAACTTTGTAAAGACTATGATGGGTTCGATTCCGGCATCTGTCACCTGAACCAACAAACGATCCAGGAGGTTAAGATCCGGCTTAGGGGACGTCATGGCAAAGACCAAAATAGCCTGATCCACGTTGGCAATCGTCGGCCGACTTAAAGCGTTTCTCCGTGGCTCAACCGCCTCGATCGTCGCCTTATCCCCTTCCTCCGGTAATATTTTCACCTGATCTCCCGGTAAAAAGTCTTGAACTTTTACACGAAAGCGACCACGCAGAGAACATTCCCATACTCGGTCCTCCGCATAAACATAATAAAACCCACCGTAACCTTTGAGTAAAACGCCTTCAATCATAAGTCGCTCTCACTCATCCCGTAGTTGAGGACGACTATTTTTGTATTTTTAAGTAGAGTGCCCGGGTCATACGAGGCTAGTTTCACCTTCGGGTCAATCGCTTGGGCAAGTGGTCCAGGTCCCAGAGAAACAACGATTGTAACTTCAGTTCCCTGCATAGCGACTTCTCCCGGGTTAGGCGTGGTTCTTAGAACCACGTCGTTTGGAAAAGTTCCAGAATTCTCTGATTGTATTTGCACAACTAGCTGATTCTCTTCAAGCACAGCTCTAGCGTCAGACGCTGTTTTGCCGACCACATTCGGCATGTTAATCTCATGTAACGACGATCCATCACTGATGGTGAGTTTAATTGCGCCACTTTTTGCCCAAGTAGCCTTTGCCGCAGGATTCTGGGCGATGATAGAACCCTTGGGAACATTGTCATTGGGCTCATGGTCATATGTTATCTTTTTAATGTCAAATCCCGCGTTACCGATTGTGATCTCGGCATTGTCTTTAGACATCTGTCCGCTCGTTACATCTGGGAATTGGGCGGTATCCGCACCTTTGCTGACGGTGACTTTAACAGCCCTCTTGATCTTAACAATGTCTGCGGCTTTCGGATCCTGAGAAATGATGTGGTCTTTCTCTATGGTATCACTGAACTCAGAAGCCACCATGGGGTCCAGTGTTAGACTGGCGGCTTTCATAGAGGCGCCTGCCTCCTCGACCGTTTTCTGCACGACATTAGGGACCTTCGTTTGATCGTCAGCAAGAAAATTACTTAAGGCCAGCCCTCCGAATAAGAAGAACATAAGTCCCAGTACCAAGGCCATCCATTTCCAATGTTTTTTCTGTTTCTTCTTGACTGGGGAGGACGGTTCCCCCGCCTGCGCAGGGTCTGAGGGTGGGATTGGGCCTAGAATTGTGGCCATGCCTTTGTGAGTCTGGGTTGCCTCCGAGTCATCGGCAAGCGGGATAACAGCTACCTTTGTAATCGGTCGACCAGCCTGAATGTGGTTCAGATCCTCCAACAGATCTTTAGCGGATAAATAGCGTTGTTCAGGCGACTTAGCGATTGCCCGCATAATCACAGTCTCGAATTCTTTATCGACCCGTGGATTGATCTTACTGGGCAAGGTCGGTTGTTCTTGAAGGTGTTTTAGGGCAATGGTAATCGGGGTTTCTCCGTCATACGGAACTCTACCCGTAACCAATTCATAGAGAACAATGCCTAAGGAGTAAATGTCTGATTGCTCGTTACTTACCAACCCTTTGGCCTGTTCGGGCGACAAGTAATGAACTGAGCCTATGATATCTCCAGTATGGGTCACGGTTGCCGAAGAGACTGCCCGTGCAATGCCGAAGTCCGTGACCTTAGCATGTCCCTCTGACGTCACCAAAATGTTGTGCGGTTTAATATCCCTATGTATAATATGATGCTCATGAGCATTTTGTATGGCTTTTGTAATTTGACGCCCAAGGTTAATGGATTGCTCTGTAGACAGTGGCGCATACTCGCGTATGATTTCTTTCAGATTACGCCCTTCCACGTATTCCATAACAATATATTCCATATCGCCTTCTTTACCCACATCATACACTGATACGATATTAGGGTGGGACAAACTCGCTGCAGATTGGGCTTCCCTTCGAAAACGGCGAATAAAGTCTTCATCTGAGACAAACTGCTCCCGCAGCACCTTGATCGTCACAACACGGTTAAGTAGAAGATCCTTGGCCTTATAAACAATGGCCATACCACCAGCGCCGATTCGGTCTATGACCTCGTATCGTCCTCCAAAGATTTTACTCACTATTTGTCACCTACTTTCTGACTCAGTGCTTCTTGCATGATTTGTTTTACTATTGGAGCAGCAGCCCCACCACCGGTTCCACCATTTTGAACCATAACGGCTATCGCAATCCGCGGAGCCTCAGCTGGTGCAAAAGCAATATACCAGCCATGAGTTTTGACATCTCCTCCAGGTTCTGCTGAACCGGTCTTGGCGGCAACTTGGATATTAGGTAGTGCACCTGGCGCAGCCGTGCCATCATTCACTGCCGTGACCATCGCACTCGTAATTTTATCCGCTTCTTCTTTAGAAAGCGCGGTCAGCCAAGGCTGGGCTTTTTGTTCATATACAACCGTTTGAGTGGGGTCTAAGACACGTTCAATAAGGTGTGGCGTCATAATCACCCCATCGTTTGCAATACCCCCTGTGATCAGCGCCATGTGGAACGGTGACACTAGAACTTGTCCTTGACCAAACGCACTGGCCGCCAGATCATTTGTTGTCAACGTATCAGGAAGTTTCGGTTTCGCTGCATTAGTAATACTACTCGTTGGTATATTAAACTCGAAAGGAATTTTTTGACCAAAGCCAAATCCCTTGGTCGTTGAAAGGAACGTCTTATCTCCTGCTTGGACAGCGAACTTGGCAAAATATGCATTACTAGAGTTAGCTAACGCCATATTATAATTCACCCAGCCAAAGGCCTTGCCGTTTTGCTCGGTAATGGTTTGTCCATTAATCACTTCCGACCCTACGCTCTCATACAGATCAGTGGTATTTAGCCCACTTCTAAATAAAGCGGCAGACGTGACCACCTTCATGACCGAACCCGGCGGGTAGAGGGAAAAAGCACGGTTAGCCAGGGAACCTACCTTTTGTTTGTTGATTGCGTCCCAGTTGTCTTCAAGGTTCGTGGGACTAAAACTGGGTTGACTCACCAAGGCTAAGACTTCGCCTGTCCGAGGGTCAATGGCCACGGCAGCGCCTACTTTTCCTTTAAGCTCGTTGTAGGCGATGCTCTGCAAACGCGAGTCCAAGGTGAGCACCACGTCATCCCCATTACGGGGAAGTGCGAAAAGCTGTTGAATGGCTTGGGTGGGGCTGGCATTCTTTACTCCCAATAGCCAGTCTGCTGTACTTCCTTCAATACCCGAGGTGCGAAGTGTCACTGACGAATAACCTAGGATGGGCTCATACATTTCCGCATCTTTAGTATAAACACGAACTTTCTTCCCGTTCATGATTTTAGTTTGGGCTATTATTTCGCCATTACGATCGAAAATTCCTCCCCGGGTCACACGGTCTTCCATATATATTAAGCGTTTATTCGCAGGATTTTTCATCAAAGTACCTGCCTGTGCAACCTGCCAATAAACTAAACCAAGACTTAGAATGAAGAAGCTCAAGGCCATGCCAAGCGCTACTCGTCGTACCCCTCGCATTATATTGCATACTCCTTTCCCTTATTCTTGGTGTTGTGAGCGCTTACGGCCGTGGCATTGGAGATATTCAGCAACACGCCCAGCATGATAAAGTGGACAATTAGCGAGCTTCCACCATAACTTACCCAAGGAAGTGGTATACCAGTTAGAGGAAGTAGTTTAGTCACCCCAGCAAGAATAATTAACGTTTCTGTTCCAAGGAGAATACCAATCCCGGCCGCTAAGATTTGTCCAAACCGATCCTTAGCTCTAAGACTAATCCCAAAGGCCCTCATGACTACAATGAGAAAGAGCACTAGTACGGCCATAGCTCCAGCAAAGCCAAGTTCTTCAGCAATGACAGAAAAGATAAAGTCGGTACTAGCCGCGGGCACCGTCGATGCCCCAATGCCGTTTCCTAATCCAGTCCCAAGGATTCCGCCCCCACCAATAGCAAATAGAGATTGAGCAATTTGGTACCCGCCACCGTTCGGATCTTGCCAAGGATTCATCCACACCATGATTCTGACGCGCACATGCCTAAAGAGCATAGAACCTACGGTTCCAGTCATTAGAAAGATCGGTACAGATATTCCTAAATAAAGGGCCCGCTCAGTGACAACATAAAGCATCAGTACAAAGAGCATATAAAATACCAACGCGGTACCCAAGCTTTTCTGAGCTGCCAAAATCCCAAGTATAAACGCTACCATGATCATAAACGGACCCAGAGTTCGCCAATCAGGTAAAGAGAATCTTCCCCATTGTACCGTTCCTACTCTCAACAATTCTTCGTTTTCTTCCAAGTACCTTGCCATGAATAAGAGCAAGGCTAGTTTGACAAATTCCTCTGGTTGAAGCGTTATGCCTCCTAGGTTGAGCCAACTTTTGGCACCGCCTGCAGTAGAGCCAAATAGAAGTGTCACCAGCAATAAAGCCACCGCAATGAGCCCCCACAAGTACCTAAGCCTTCCTAATTTTCGATAATCCCGCATGATCCATAGCACCGCATAAAAGATCACAAGACCGGCATTCGCCCACCAAAATTGGTGCACTGCTTGTCCTGTATATATGTGAGCTTCCGGTTCAATGCGTACTACGAACACAAGACCTAAAGCCAGGATCGCCTCCACCACAGGCAAAATATAAGGATCGCCTTGATAATGGAAAATTTGTTCCATCAGGCTCCCTAGCAGGACTATGGCAGAAAAAGCGAACGCTTGCCATAGGAGTTGAGTGCTTAAGCTCTCTTTAAGCAGTAACAGTCCTATCCACATCATAGCTAATATGATCATACGCGTGATTATACGTTGAATCATTTAATTACTCCAATATACAGCATAAGGCTGTGAAATTATCTGGGGCACCCCGTTCCAAGGTAAGCTTCCGTAGCTTTTCGAACCGACCGTCCCAGGAGCCCGGTTCGAGGAATTCTTCCGCAAGCTCCTCATTGCTAATCATATTAGAAAAACCGTCCGTACACAAAAGAAACACATCACCGGTCTGAAGACTGATGCTCTTGCAATCCAGTTCAATCTTTTGATCTGCCCCCACAGCACGCATCAACACATGCCGTTGAGGATGTTTTTCCGCTTCCTCAAGGGAGATCTGTTCTAACCTCACAAGTTCGCCTACCAATGAATGGTCTATGGTTAAGGAAGTTAACGCCTCGTCGCGCCATAGATAAGCTCGACTGTCTCCGACATGAGCAATAACAACCGTTTTGTTGCGCACCAGCAGAACGGTCAGCGTCGTGCCCATCCCAGCGTATTCTGGTATTGTGGTTGAGGATTCATAGACGACCCGATTTGCTTCCACAAAAGCTTCTGCCAAACTGCTTTCCAAGGCCTGATCCTCAAGCTCAACTAGGCGAGGCGCCCATTTTTCTAATTCCTGTAAGGCCGTTGAAGAAGCCACTTCTCCCGCGCGGTGCCCCCCCATACCATCGGCGACAGCATAAATCCCGTCCGCCGGCAACACCAGAAAAGAATCTTCATTATTTTTACGAATACACCCTTTTTCACTAAAGCTTAGAACTCTCATTTTGCCACCTCGAGTATTGGAAGGTAATACTTCCAATCTTCACATAATCCCCAATAACCATTTGAACTGGAGAATGGATTTGCTCTCCATTGACCCAAGTTCCATTCGTACTACCGAGGTCTTCTACAATGGTGTGTCCTTTTTGTAACCTAAAAACAGCATGGTCAATGGAAGCAAAATGGTCCGGTAAAACGATATCATTTTGCTTACCACGCCCCAAGCTCAGCCCTTTTCCGTCCACCCGGAAAATGCTTCCTTTAGAAAGTGATTCAGAACCGGTCAGTACCTCTAACCGTCCATACTCACTCATTGGGCGTTGAAATATCCCCTTTATTTGGAGATCCGCCACAAGTGCCGTGAATATGCGGAATAGGAAAAGATAGATAATGGCGACAAAAGCTAGCCGTCCAATGACTAATACAAATTGCATACGACCCTCCAGTTCAGATTCATTCCAGAGGTGATCTTTGTATCACCAGTACACTTTCTCCGATTTGAATACGGTCTCCAGGTGCAGCTGTCTGATGCGTAATTCTTTGGCCATTAACAAACGAACCATTGGTACTACCCAAATCATCCAACCACCAACCGTTCTCCCCAGGTGAAATCTTGAGATGCCGCCGCGAAACTTCAGGATCATGAAGTACCAGCTCACATTGTCCATGACGACCAATGCAAACCTCCGAATCCTTCAGCGTCAACAACTGACCAATATCTGGTCCTTCTATTATTTCGAGAAAGTTCTCTGGATTCCTTCCTTTAAGACCTTTGACCAATAAGTTTGGCACAGCACTTTCTTTAAAAATGGTGGTACATTCACGCCAATCAGCCTCATCCTCAGTGGCTTCAACTTCAATGTCTTCTTCGCCCCAGTCTACGTCAATCGAGTCATCAAAATCAACCTCAACGACCATTTCTCGGGCATTCACCGTATCATCCGAATGCAGCTCAATGGCAGGCTTGGTTAGAAACGTATACCCGTTTCGTTCCGCTTCTGCCACCAAATGCTTGGACAGTTCTATGAGAAACACATCCCCGAAACTAGCTAAAGGGCCCCAATCACTAGAATGGAGGTAAACCCGGTAGATATTCGGTACGTACACCTGTGAAATGCTCACTTGTTTATTTTTCAGCATTGCCTTCACAAGCTCTTTAGCGATTTCCACTGGTTGAAGGCGGGCAGCACTTTTCTTGAAAGGGACGGTAAATAAATATTCTGCCATTCCTTCAAATCGGGCCAATAGGCTCATTTTAACTCTCCCTCCCACTGTCGACGAAGTTGACCGCATGCTGCGTCAATATCTGAACCCCGCTCCTCACGTGAGGAAACAGACATTCCAGCATCTTCTAACACCTGGGCAAACTTTCTCATGAGCTCTGAATTCGGACGCTCCATTCCTGTCCCTGCCACAGGATTAACAGGAATTAAATTAACAAGTCCAAACTGTCCTTTTAGTAATCGTGCCAGGGCCTGTGCTTCTTCACGATTTGCGTTCTCAGCGGTCAAGGCCACTTCGAAAGTAATCCGCCGATGAGTGATGTCTGTATACTTTTGGCAGGCCTCCATAAGTTGGGCCAGCGGATAACGCCGATTCATGGGGATTAAATCATTTCTCACATCATCCTGCGCTGCATGAAGCGAAACGGCAAGACCCACCTGAGGGTTATCTTTCGCCAGTTGAATAATTCGGGGCACGACCCCACAGGTTGAAATCGTCATCCGACGCATGCCAATGTTTAAACCCTGTCCATGATTTAAAAGTAGGATTGCCTGAAGCACTGGATCATAATTGAGAAGCGGTTCGCCCATACCCATAAATACAATGTTAGTCACCTGGAAATCTGGATCTTCTTGACGGACATCATGCGTAATATCCAAGACTTGCCCCACGATTTCACCCACACTGAGGTTTCTCTGAAAGCCTTCCAACCCTGTAGCACAAAATGCGCAACCCACTGCACAGCCAACTTGAGTGGAGACACAAACTGTATGACGATCCCGCGATTTAGTCCGTGCATAGTCCATGAGGACACACTCAATCGTTTCACCATCGTGAAGGCGGAATAAATACTTCCGAGTGCCATCATGTGAACGTTGTTCCCGCACCTTTTCCAGAGGATTAAGGCTTAATCGAGAACTGAAGGCTAGCCGGTCACGAGCCCCAAGGTTTTTCATGTCTTCCCAGGTTCGCACTGCTTTTTGTTGGACCCATTGGAATAATTGGCTTGCCCGAAACCGTTTTAAACCGATTTCCTCACAAATCTCAATTAAATCATCCTCGGAGCACCCACGTAAGTCTCTTGTTTCCATAATATTTATTATACACCCAATTCATTCCAGCTAAACTTCCCTACGACGAAATTTTGCTAAGAAAAATCCGTCCATGTTGTGGCGATGAGGTAAAAGTTGTAGCATTCCTTTACTCGCTTGTTGAATATCTCTCGGATCCTCAAGGTCAAAGGGTAACTCATCCACCAAGTTAACCGCTTCGAATTCCGGATGCCTCGTACGAAACGTCTTAACGACTTCAAAGTTCTCTTCTGGTTCAATGGTACAAGTGGAGTAGATTAAATCTCCGCCCACTTCAACACAAGACGAAGCCCTTTCCAAGATGGCCAGCTGAAGTAGCGGCAACTCCTTAAGGTCTTGCTCTTCTTTCTGCCAGCGAAGATCTGCTCTGCGGCGAAGAACGCCCAATCCCGAACAAGGCGCGTCAACCAACACTCGCTGCTGCGAACCGATTCTCACACCCGGTAAATCGCGAGCATCTCCGCATTGGGTTTGGATGATCGTAATGCCTAGCCTTTCAACTGACTGATTGATGAGATCAAGTTTTTTCTCATGGATGTCAAAGGCCATGATGTCTCCCATATCCTGCATCCTCTGAGCCAAATGCGTCGTTTTTCCACCAGGGGCACTACAGGTATCTAAGACACGTTGCCCTGGTTTGGGGTCAACCACATGAGCAACCAGTTGGGAACTTTCATCTTGAACCGTAAATAGTCCCTGCTCAAAGCTCTCCAACCGATCTATGGCCCCGAAATGTTGGATCCTTAGGCTTTCAGGAATCCGGGTCCCAAGCTCGACTGTAACCCCTTCCAAGGTCAGACGATTCATTAGATCTTCACGTGAGATCTTGAGGGTATTGGTGCGAATCCAAGTTTGTGCTGGCTCATTGTTGGCTTGGCACAACGCTTCCGTTTCCTCCAAACCCCAACGTTTTAGCCAGCGCTGAATCATCCATTCGGGGTGAGAATAGCGCACCGAAAGATAGCGCACTGTTTGTCGTTTCGCATCTGGCCAGCGAAAATCCCAGGCCTTAGTCATAACTTTCCGTAAGACGACATTCACCAAGCCAGTAAATTTAGGGAATGGTTTCGCTAATTCCACACTTTCATTGATTGCAACGGGGTTGGGAACTTTATCCACATAAAGGAGTTGAAAAGCCCCAAGGCGTAAAATAGCTCTTACTTCATGGGGAAGTGACGACATAGGTTTCGTTAAATGTAAGCGCAGCGCGTAATCTAGGGTTATCCGGTGTTTAAGTGAGCCATTGACCAGTAACGTCACAAATTGACGATCTCTAGAATCCGTTAAGCGGGTAATATTCTTCTGGAGCAAGAGATTCGCATAGGCACCTTGTGTCTCTACGCGCGTCAGTATTTGGATCGCCATCCCTCGGGCAGTTTCTTTATTCATTGCTTCTACCTCGCGAAATCAAGAGAAGCCGTACTAACTGAAGCACTGCAGCTAATGCTGCCGCAACATAAGTTAACGCTGCTGCGTTGAGCACAGAGCGTGCCCCCCCAATTTCCTCGCTTTCTAAGAATTTACCCTCCTGTAAAAGTGACATGGCCCTATGACTGGCATTGAATTCCACAGGAAGCGTTATGATCTGAAAAAGTACTGCAAAGGCAAAGGCAAAGATTCCTAATGGAAGTAACCACCCCACGCTCGGTATGAAAAGACCGGCGATGATTAAAATCGGACCGGCTCCACTACCAAGGTTTGCGACAGGGACGAAGGACGACCTAAGTTTCATAGGGATATACTCTGAGGCGTGTTGTAGGGCATGCCCTGTTTCATGGGCCGCTATTGCCACGGAAGCGAGGGAACTACCCTGATAGACGTCGCCACTGAGGTTAACGACACGGGTACGCGGATCGTAATGGTCAGAAAGTCTTCCTCCAACTTGTTCGACCCGAACATCGTATAGCCCATTACTATTCAAGAGAGCTCGCGCAGTTTGCCCCCCTGTAAGTCCTGATTGTGTTCGAATTTTAGAGTATTTTTTGTAGGATGAGGATATTTTCCATTGAGCGTACAAAGATAACAATATGGCCGGAATTAAGAGAACCATCGTGGAATCCCAAAAAATCATCATAAGTGGACCTCCGTTTTCACTAGATATTAAGAGTAGTATATCCTATCAGTACCAATTTTCCCTATTCGAGTCTTTCTCCGACCTGGCCATGTCGGCCATTGAAGAAATCCCTTGCTGGCATAGCGCGTTTCCCGGCTGGTTGAACCTCTAGAAGCTCCAGGATTCCATCCCCGGTCTGGACCAATAAACGATCCTCTAACACTTTAATAATTTGACCTGACTCTGCCATGGTTAACCCTGAATTCACGTCCATCTCTGCACCCGCTTGCGGCTGGAGCCTGCGAGCGCTTCTCAAGATTTTGAGATTCTCTCCTCGGAAGGTTGAAAACGCTCCCGGCCAAGGATTTAAGCCCCTAATTTGATCATGCAAATCAGCTGCCCTTCGTGACCAATCTATGCCTTCATGGCCACGTCCTAGAAGCGGCGCATAATTTGTTGGTCCCGTTTGTGGTGTAGCAATGAGCGTTCCTACCTCTAACTGATCTAACGTCTCCAGCAGAAGTTCTCCCCCTACGACAGCTAGTTCATCATGAATATCGCCCGTTGTTGCTACCTCAGAAATGAGCACTTCTCGTTTCAATAACATATCTCCAGTATCTAACCCTTCGTCCATTAACATAGTGGTCACGCCAGTACGGGTTTCTCCCCTCATGACAGCCCAATGAATGGGTGCTGCGCCACGGTATGCAGGCAGTAACGAAGCGTGAACATTGATGCACCCCTTTGTAGGCATGTGTAGAATTTCTCTGTCTAAGATTTGTCCGTATGCTACAACAATCATGCAATCCGCAGCTAACGTCTCTAGTTGACGGATTGCTTCCTGTGCTTTTATCTTTTCGGGTTGAAAAATAGTTAAGCCTAGTTCTTCTGCCGCTACTTTTACCGGACTAGGTTTTAATTTTTTTCCACGCCCCGACGGTCGATCAGGTTGTGTAAACACACCCACCACATCATGCCCGCCCTCTACCAAGGCCCGTAAAGAAGGTACGGCAAAATCAGGTGTACCCATAAAAACTAAACGCATAGTTAATCCCCCTACTCGTCGTTCGTAACCAAGCCCGAGGAGCGCTTTTCTGCTAAGCAGATGCGTCGTGGAGCCGCGGTATAGACAAGCACCGACGGTTCGCGCCCCGTAGTGCGCCAATGGTCGCACATGCAGTTTGCCCAGAGGTTGTGGCGCGCTCGCGAACCGTCCAGCTTGTCAGCGGTGTAACTCGCAGATGCGTGCAGAACAGCACTCCTCTATCCCCGATATGTTTTCCTCGCGACATCAACAAACAAGATTCCTTCAAGGTGATCAATTTCATGTTGCAAAGCGCGAGCCAACAAACGTTCCGCCTGGAAGTCCACCATTTGCCCTTGACGATTTATCCCTTGAACACGGACTTTGGAAGGCCTTAGTACATCTCCTGTGACATTCGGTATACTAAGACACCCTTCCTCAGCACTGTTTTGCCCTTCTCTTTCCACAACAACAGGATTAATAAGTTCAACAAGCATCTCATCGACCTCTACAATGATGACGCGCTTTGAGACGCCGATCTGGGGGGCCGCTAAGCCTACCCCATCCGCGGCATGCAATGTATCGATCATGTTATCTAGGAGCTTTATGATGGACGGGTTAACCTCTTTTACTGTTTTTGCCTTTTGACGTAATACATCTGCACCAATTTCTACTATTTTATATACAGCCATTGCCTTTTTACTCCCTTTCAGTAAAGCTCATAATTTCCTATCGTCTATTAGTCTATCCTATGACCAAGCCCTAAGTCGATGTATTCTAGCTTGAAAGTGGATCAACTTCTATATTTAGAATAATCCCGCTGCTCGCAGGGCCTTTGCAAAAACGTTGAACCCCTTGATGTATAAACACCCTGAGTAGGTCCAGTCGCCTACCTTTGACCGATATTTGCCAGCGCCATTGATTCTTAATTCTGGTTAATACCGCTGGCGCTGGCCCCAGGATATCCAATTCATCCTTTCGCAAATTGGTGACCTTCATCCCCTGTAGCAAACAAGCCCCCAACTCATGAGCCCCTTTTATCACCCGGTCCTCATTTTCATGGAGCAACAGGACACGGACAATATGGGTATACGGCGGATAGTTTCGTTCTTTTCGGTACCGTATTTCTTCCCAGAAAAACCCCTGAAAATCGTGATGCGCCGCTCGCACGATGGCACTATCTGTCGGAGAATAGGTCTGAATGACCACCTCACCCGGCTTACTGCTCCGGCCTGCTCGACCTGCAACCTGCGTCAATAGTTGAAACGTCCGTTCTTTAGCACGAAAATCTGGCATATTGAGCGTTTGATCTGCGGCTATGACCCCCACTAAGGTGACATTTGGAAAATCAAGTCCTTTGGCCATCATTTGTGTACCTACCAAGATAGGCGCTTCTTGACGACGGAAACTCTCCAAGATCACGTGATGTGCGTCACCGGAACGTGTTGTGTCAAAGTCTAAGCGTAAGATAGGAACCTCAGGCAGTAAGCCCTGCAGTTCCTCTTCTACGCGCTGCGTTCCCTGTCCAAAAAAACGGATATATCGACTGGCACATTTCGGACATTTAAGGGGGGGAAGTTCTTTGTGATTACAATAATGACAACGCATTGCCTGTCCTTGGCTATGATATGTTAGGGTTATATCGCAATTGGGGCAACTGACCACATAACCACATTCTCGACAAACAACGAAGGTAGAATAACCTCTGCGATTCAAAAATAGCATAGATTGCTCGCCCCGGTCTAGCCTGTCCCGTAATTTTTGTTGCATCAAAAGGGAGAACATGCTGCGGTTTCCCTGTATAAGTTCTTCCCGCATATCCACAATTTCAACCGGTGGCAGGGTACTTTTTCCGATCCGCCGAGTCATTGTTAGCCTACGAATTTTACCCGATTGCGCTGCCGCATAGGCTTCCAACGAGGGCGTTGCACTCCCAAGCAAGACGACACCCTTAAGCTGTTCCATCCGTTTACGAGCGACATCACGCGCATGGTATTTGGGATTCTCATCTTGTTTATACGCACCATCATGTTCCTCGTCTAAAATGATGAGCTGTAGATTTGGTAGCGGTGCAAACACGGCAGAACGAGTCCCAATGACGATACGCTTTTGCCCTGCTAAAATGTCCTCCCACGCCTTCATCTTTTCCCTAGGCCGTATACGAGAGTGTAAAATAATAACTTGGTCGCCAAATTGAGCTTCAAAATAGCGAGCAACTTGTGAGGTCAGCGAAATTTCCGGCACCAGAAGAATAGCATCACCACCTTGAGCGAGCACGTGCGCGATTAACTCACGATAAACATCTGTTTTTCCACTACCCGTCACACCATGCAATAGAATCGTCTGGGCCGATCCTTCCGCTAGCGCCGTCACGACATGATTCACGGCTGTCGCTTGCTCTCCGGTTAATTCATAGGTTCTACCCGTTAAAACCTTAGGTTCACTCGGTCCATCACCCCGGGCTGCTGTCTTCACAGATCCTTGCCCAATCGATACAAAGCGTGCTTCCTTTTTCACCCACCCAGCTTGAATGAGCTTCTCGAGCGTTGCCTCCGATATTTCCGCTCGCTTAGTAAAGGTTTTATGGGAAATCCCGTTATTACGTGCACGGTTAAGCACTTTGAGCGCTCGAAATGCCTCTGAATCTAGCCATTCTAACGTCTGTACATCCGGGTCTTTGAGAGATGCCAGCGGGATAATCCACTCTTCAACTTTACCATTAAGAAGTGGCCAAACCGTATGTAAGCTCTGAGCCACTGAGCAGATGGTCGTTTGCGCTAACCAATGGGCGAGTTCAATCAGATTAGGTGGAACGAGGCTGTCCTTGCCCACCCCCTCTAACACCGGCTTGAGCTTCACAGAGGCTAGTTCCTCTGGGAGATTATTCGTCAGATCAACAACAAGTCCCTGAACCTTACGGTTCTGTAGGTTAACGAGAACTCGCATCCCTATCTTCAGCTCAAGCGATTCAGGAATAAGATAATGATAACTTTGATCAAGGCGCCGATTTGCTACATCAATCAATACTTCTGCATAACGAAACATACGACGCCTCCTTAAACGGCATTGGTAAAACATGATACCTAATTATTAGTTTGCATTACATTCTATCATAGTCCTTCCAGGATCCATCAACTATGCTTACAAATTTACACAAGAACGGAATATAACGCTTGTTAAGATGGAATGGATTATGGTATAATCGTCAAAGTTAAATACTTGAACCTTTAAATTAGTCCCGTGAGGCTAAGAAGGGAATGGCGGACCATGAGTTCAACATGGACACCTCTTTCTTGCTTGCGGGCAGGGAAGAGGTTTTTTGGTTAGAATGAGGAGGAATACCATGTCTACTGAATCTGAAGTACAAATCCACGAAAAGCTTCCCCTTACCCAGGCTATCCCTCTCGGCTTGCAACATGTCTTTGCCATGTTTGGGGCAACAGTGCTTGTTCCATTTTTGACGGGACTCAGCCCTTCGGTTGCGCTACTTTCTTCCGGTGTTGGAACCATAATATTCCTTTTACTAACAAAAAGTCGTATCCCAGCTTATCTCGGTTCATCCTTTGCCTACATTGCGGCCTTAACGACCTTTGTTCAAACGAATCACAATCCCACCGCGGCCATGGGTGGTGTTTTAGCCGTCGGTGTGGTGTATGTCATTATTTATCTTCTTATGGCTGCCTTTGGAACACGCTGGATTCATAAAATTGTCCCCCCCATCGTTGCGGGTCCAGTCGTCGCCATCATTGGTTTGAGCTTGACCCCTGTGGCTGTTGGCATGGCCGCTGGAAACTGGCCGATTGCCGCCTTCACGTTAGCCGTTGCGGCGTTACTCTCGGTGTATGCCAAAGGCTTCTTAAAGATCATCCCCATCCTTATGGCCATCGTCGCTGGCTACATCGTCGCCTCAATTATGGGCCTTGTCGACTTCGGACCCATCTCGGCCTCCTTTAACCAGCTATTCGTCTTCCCTGTCAAATTGGGAAGTGATTTTCAATTGCCCAGCTTCGATAAACTAGCACTTCTGACAATGGCCCCTCTGGCACTAGTCACGATCATTGAAGATTTGGGTCATATGATTGTACTCGGAAATATTACTCATTCTGATCCCATTGAAAACCCTGGCTTCCACCGAGTCCTCTTAGGAAACGGTCTAGCCACTGCCGTGGCAAGCTTCCTGGGTGGTCCTCCGGTAACGACCTATGGGGAAAACATAGGCGTGTTAGCCGTTACTAAAGTTTATAGCACCTTCAATATCTGGATTGCCGCGATTCTTGCGATCATCTTTAGTATGTTAAACCCCTTACAAGCAGTGATCATGTCCATACCCACTGCAGTGATGGGCGGAGTCACGATCCTCCTCTTCGGGATGATCGGTACGACTGGTCTGAGAACTCTTATCGAGGCAAAAGTAGATCTTTCGAATAATAAAAACCTGATCATCGCTTCCGTCATTTTCGCCCTAGGTATTGGGTTACCTACACACGGAGTAGCGTGGGCAACCATCGTCGGAATCACCTTAAACCTTGTATTGCGAGGGCAGCCTGAGCCCATCAGAACCTCAAGCCCTGGCAAACACAGTCAACGCAAATAGAGATACCCATACTGCAAGAGGGCGTAGCGAAACTTCAGTTTCGCTACGCCCTCTTTTTTCGAGGAAAGTTTCGAAGAAATATTATTTTCTCACCTTCATTATAAATAATGAATACTTAATTTTCTGTC
>DASRMG010000199.1:0-44999 GCA_035648035.1 Desulfosporosinus sp.
ATGTAATTTATGTTAATTAGTGGTAATTCTACATTGAAGGTGCGAATTCCTTCAAGCCCGAGTATTTGTTTTCACCTTAATTAGAAACCCAAATAGCGCCCCAAGACTCGCCGGGTCTTGGGGCGCTATTTTTATCAGACGAAAGGTCATGGAACCTTTCATGAAGCTTTAACGCCTTACCCCTCGTCGGAAACAATGCGTCTCCGTAATTCTCCGATCATGGCAGGCACCTCAATACTCATAGGACATCGTTCTACACATCTGCCGCAACGCAGGCAGGAATAAGCCATTGGAGTAGCTTTCTCCCTACCTCCAGCTACAAACGCAGTCCAGATCGTGCCAATTCCTCCCATATATATATGGCCGAAATGTCCTGCAGTGACCTGGAAAACTGGACATTCATAGAGGCATCCTCCGCAACGCAAACAGTTCAATGCCTGCTTGAATGTGTCATCGCGCGCCAGCTCACTACGACCGTTGTCTACGAAAATTACATAGAACGCCTTGGGACCATGCACACCATAAGTGATCACTTTTTCAATGTCACCCGTTTTACTGGGGCCACTGACAATGTTAACATAGCCGGGTATACCATACTGAGCATAGCGCCAAGTCACCTCGGCCACTTTCATGGCATCCTGGAACGTTGGCACTAATTTCTCGATTCCCACGAACACGATATGGACAGGGGGAGCACCCGTAGCCAGTCGCACGTTTCCTTCGTTTTCTATGATCACCACGGCACCGGTGTCAGCTGCCACCACGTTGGCGCCGCTGATCCCGACATCGGCCGTAAAGTATTTCTCGCGCATGAACTCCCTGACAACCTTTACTTCTTCAGCAATGTCAGGTGGAACTTCTTTTCCAAAGAATTTGCTAAAAACCTCTGCCACTTGTTCACGCGGTACATGAACCGAGGGTGCGAGCATGTGCATCGGTCGTTCCTTGCGAAGTTGTTGGATGAACTCTCCTAGATCCGTCTCCCAGACCTCATGACCGTTGTCCTCCAAATATTCCCGAAGATGGAGTTCCTCTCCAAGCATGCTTTTTCCTTTAACGACTGTTTTGTTGTTTCCAATAATTCCAAGGGCCATCTCCAAAGCTGCCTGATGATCCTTGGCGTAAAAAGCTTTTCCTTTGTTTCGCTCTACGGAGGCCATCGCCTGTTTCAATAATTCGTCTAGATTAGCCATGGACTGATTTTTGATCTCGCGAACTTCCTTGGCCAGTTCTGGAGTATGTGGAAAAAGCTCCAAAGTGTCCGCCACCGTATTACGGTAAGCACTTACCGCGCGAGTGAGCGCCGTTTGGATGTTCGTATCCTCACAGGCCGCGTTGAGGGATTTGGCATAAGTAACAAAGTTCTTTCTTAAATCAACGGTCATGCGCTCACCCCCCTATATAGAAATTCGATGAGATCTTCAATGATCGCCGAATCTCCTTTGGCTCGGCCGCCTTCCAAGGCTGACAAGCAATACGGGCAGGAAGTTAGGATATGTTCAGAGCCGCTTTCCTTCAACTCATTGACACGACGGGCGCCTAGGACATGGGATAAATCGGGAAATAGGATTTTAATGGGTCCGCCACAACAGGTCGTCCATTCCCGGTTGCGAGGGGCCTCTTTGACCTCGACTCCGACACTTTCCAGAATATCTCTCAATTCCTGGTGAAGGCCTAACTCGCGGGCTAAGCGGCAAGAATCATGAAGGACCACCGCTCCCGCAAAAGGAATGTTGGCTAGCTGATCGCGACGTTGCCAAACCAGATCAACGAAAGTGACAACCTCGTAGTCAAAACCCTCAATTATTTTAGGATAAATAAATTTAAAGACTTCTGCCGCATGTGGTGAGAGGCAAACGATGGTTTTCGTGCCGCTCTTTTTGACGACTTCGACCACTTTCTCTGCATGCGCCTTCATATCGTCCAAGTAACCCAGTTCATAGAGTAAGGCCCCACTGTACAATTCTTCATCCGCTGAATAGCAAAACTCATAACCCAGCGTGTGTAGCACCTTCGCGGCCTTATAGCAGACAGAATTGTACCGGTCCTTGTCCTTCGCGAGTACCGAAGCGTAAATCTTCTCGGCGTTGATACCCGTCTTATTTAGCATGGTTCGAACACCCATCATCATGGAAAATACTTTGCTGCCCTGATCGATATGGGTGATTGTTTTGACTAAGGAATCGATGAAGGGCAGTAACTGATATTCACCGCCTGTATAGAAAAGTAATTCTCCTTGGACTGGCAAGTGGAGGCCTTTGGCCCAAGCGGCAACCTGTGGTCCTGTTAAGGCTAGCGGATTACCATACTTAATAATGTTGTCGCTGATAATCTCCAGCACCGCTGGTAACTTCGTTTCTATAGCCACGATCAATTCCTCCCCAACTCTGCACGCGCCTTCAAGGACCTCTTGTATTATTTCTGTAATTAAAGCTGTTTCCCTTTCAGTATAATTAGATAGCCCAGTCATTGTAAACCCAGATTCGTTATGTATTCTATATTCCTATGGTTTACGCTAGACCACCCAGACCACAAATAGACGTCTAGATCTCTAATCGCCAATAACGAAGAGGACGCAGCCAACCCATGGCTTCGTCCTCTTCGTTTTCTAGGTTCAATAAAATAAAAGGCTACCTTTCCTCGCGATCATAGGGTTCACCCAACGCACCTGGCGTGGCTAAACGCCCCTTCTGGCGAGCTACTACTAGCACCAGAATGATCACTGTAAACAAGTAGGGTAACATTTTTAAGAAAAACGGTGAAACTTGAACGCCCAGAACCTGCAGGCGAAAACCAAGGGCATCAATTCCCCCGAACAGATACGCACCCATTAAAGCGCGCCATGGGTTCCAAAGCGCAAAGATGACCAGAGCTACTGCAATCCAACCGCGGCCTGCCGTCATATTTTCTAACCAACTTGGCGCGTTGGCTAGGGAAAGGTAAGCCCCCCCTATACCCCCTAACATGCCGCCAATCACAACATAGATATAGCGCAGCCGAAAAACATTAATACCCAGCGCATCCATGGCTGCAGGGTTTTCCCCCAAGGCTCTGAGGTTTAAGCCAGGGCGGGTATGATATAGGAAATATGCTATCGCGATGACCAAGCAATAACTGATATACACTAAAGGGTCATGTTGAAAAAATACTGGGCCGATAAACGGTATATCTGCCAACGGTCCCAAGGGAGTCGCTACAAAGGGCTTCGGCACGGGTATCCCGATATAAGCCTTACCTAAATAGCCACTAAACCCTGTACCAAAGATGGTTAATGCCAGACCAGTGACGACTTGGTTAGCCCTTAACGTAATCGTTAAAAAAGCATGAACCAACGCCAATGCTCCACCTGCCAACATCGCTGCCAGAATGCCAATCCAAGGGTTTCCAGTGGATACCGCCGCCATAAATCCAGACACGCGCCCATCAACATAATTCCTTCAACGCCCAGATTGATAATTCCGGCACGCTCTGTGATTAGCTCTCCAAGGGCAGCGAAAAGGATCGGTGTGCCAGCAATGATGGCTGCCGCCAATAATGGTATCAAGAATTCTTGAATGCTCACTTTCTCGATTCCTCCCCTTTCCGACTTACGATTTTGACCCGGTAGTTCGTAAGGACTTCTCCACCGAGGACAAAGAATAGAATGGTTCCCTGTAGCATGGTTGCTACCGCTGCAGGCACGCCCTCTACTTGCACCGCGTAGCCTCCCACTTGTAGCGCTCCGAACAGTACTGAAACGATGAGGATCGCTAGAGGGTTGAGTTTACTGAGCCAGGCCACAATAATGGCCGTGTACCCGTAGCCTGGGCTTATTCCATGTTGTAGTTTCCCAATGATCCCACTGACTTCGGCCATACCAGCCAGTCCTGCGATGGCTCCGCTGAGAAACATCACCCACAATATATTTCGTTTAATGTTCATACCAGCATAACTCGCTGCTCGCTCACTTGAGCCTATGACGTTAATACTGTACCCCCAGCGGGAATACTTAAAAACTATGGCTAGAACAACTGCCAGCGCTATGGCAAAAAACAGGCCGGCATGAATACGGGAATTGAACAGTTCCGGTAACCTTGCTGCCTCTGGAAAGGGCGCGGTGATGGGAAAGTTAGAGCCCTTGGGATCCCTCCATGGTCCAAAGACCAGATAGTCTACCCAAAGTATCGCCACGTAATTAAGCATCAGCGTCGTAATGATTTCGTTAACCTTCCAAATCGCCCTTGGGATCGCTGTCAGAAGCGCCCACAGTCCCCCTCCAAGCATACCAAGCATGACCATTCCCGGTAGCATGAGGTAGATGGGCAAGGCGGGATACGTTAAGGGCAGCCAGCTTGCGCCCATAGCTCCCATGTATAGCTGACCTTCTGCGCCAATGTTCCATAACTTCATCTTAAACGCCAAAGCAACACCCAAAGAGGTTAACGCCAACGGAATGGCTTTGACAATGGTTTCCGTGAAGCCATATTTAGAGCCCAAACTATCCGTAAACATAAGGCTATAGACAGCCAGTGGTTTTTGTCCGGTAAAGTATAGGAAGATTGCTCCCAGTATCAGGGCCAGCAGCACGGAAACTAGGGGGATGATAAAAACCATCACCGGAGAAGGGGTTAAGCGTTTTTCTAGTTTAAATCTGAGCCGTTCCATCGTCGTTCATCCTTTCTCTGGCTGAGCGGGAGCCTGTCATTAATAGGCCCACTTCTTCCAAGTCAGCTTGTTCAACGGGAAAGTCGCCGGTTAGTTGACCGTTATACACTACCCCAACCCGATCAGCTAATCTGTATATTTCATCAAGGTCCTCCGATATCAGCAGGATCGCTGTTTTTAGGGTTTTCAATTTCAGCAGCAACTTATGCACGGCTTCGGTGGCCCCTATATCTAGTCCCCGCGCTGGGTAAATCACGACCATTAGTGTGGGTGAACTGGAAATTTCCCGCGCCAACAACAGCTTTTGCAGATTACCTCCGGAGAGCACCTTGACCGGTTGCGTGAGATTGGTCACATTGACTTGGTACTGTTTAATGAGCGTTTCAGCATTTTGCTCAACCGCTTGGGATTTCAAGAGCCAGCGTCCTGAGAACTCAGGTTGACGATAGTTTTTCAAAATAAGGTTTTCCATGGCATTGAGCTCTGGTACCAGACCCATTCCCAGTCGATCCTCCGGAACATAAGCAACCCCTAGGTCAATGATTTTGCAGGGGGAGAGATTGCTTATGTTTCGGTCGTTTAAGAGGATTTTCCCACTTTCAACTCGGCGCAAACCAGCGATGACTTCAGCCATTTCACGTTGGCCATTCCCTGATACACCAGCTAGCCCGAGAATTTCTCCTGCCCGTACTGTTAAGGACAGGTCCTGCAAGGCGGGAAGACCCATATCATTGAAACAGTTCACCTGATCGAGTTCCAGCACAATCTCACCCAGGGGAGAAGTATCGCGGTCATACTGCATAACCACTGACCTACCCACCATCAAGCGGACCATTTCTTTGGCTATAATCTGGCCCCGCTCCAAGACCCCAACGAGCTTTCCTTGCCGCAACACCGTCACTCGATCGGCCACTGCCTCGACCTCATTTAATTTATGGGTTATAAGTACCACAGCACAACCTGCGAGGGCCATTGCCCGTAAATTTTTAAAGAGTTCACCCGCTTCTTGGGGGGTAAGCACCGCAGTCGGTTCATCCAGGATCAAGACCTGGGACCCACGATACAGCATCCGCACAATCTCTACTCGCTGCTTTTCTCCCACCGAAAGCTGCCAAACTTTAGCGTTCAGATTGATCTCTAGACCATATTTTTTATCCAACGCATTGATCGTCGCTTTTAACTTTTTTCCTGAGAAACTAAACATTTTATGTTTCTCACCTAAAGTAATATTTTCAGCGACCGTGAAAGGCTCAACAAGTTTAAAATGTTGGTGGATCATACCGATACCACAGTCTATAGCATCCCTCGGAGAACGAAATTTTCGTTCTCCGCCGTTCACCAGAATCTTACCTTCATCTGGCCTGTAGAGGCCTGCCAGCACCGACATGAGGGTACTCTTACCGGACCCATTTTCCCCTAGGATAGCATGAATTTCTCCCGCATAAATATTTAAGTCTACATGATCATTTGCCACTACACCCGGAAATTTCTTGACGATTCCTTGTAATTGGATGATTACTTGTTTCATGTCTGCTCCCCTCAATTCATAAACAATGTCTGGCGAAATAGATCGAGGAAATAAAGAAACCAAAAAAATGGAGATTACGGTTTGAAGACGCGTCAACACCCTCAAGCGTAATCTCTACAAGTCACATAAGATAAAGAATTGTTACCGCAGATGGAGTCTTAAGTCTATAGAAAGTAAGTTCACGCTATTATTTCTCAGGAATTTTGCCTTCTACGCCTTCTACAAACCAGTCAAAGGAGAGCATATCACTATCCGCCATGACTTGACCTGCAGGAACTTTAATAGCACCTGTTTGGTCTTTAATCGGCCCGGTGAAGACATCCCATGATTTGCTGACTAATTTGGCTTTGGCCTCATCGACTACCTTCTTGGTGTCGTCTGTTACCATAGGACCGTAAGGTGCGAGATCAACGATTCCGTCGCTGATAGGGCCCCAGTATTGATCATTTTTCCAAGTTTTGTTGATCACTGATTCGACGGTCTTAACATAGAAGGGTCCCCAGTTCCAAACTGCGGAGGTCAGTACAGCCTTGGGTGCCATCTTAGACATATCCGTGTTGTAACCGATCCCGAATTTGCCGGCTTCTTCCGCAGCCTGCATAGGTCCAGGGGTATCTTGGTGCTGGGCAATGACGTCAGCGCCTGCTGTCAACAGGCTCTTAGCGGCATCTTTTTCCTGACCAGGATCATACCAAGTATTGGTCCAGATAACTTTTACTTTGGCGCTTGGATTAACAGAGCGTACTCCTTGAGTAAAGGCATTGATGCCTCTAATCACTTCAGGGATTGGCATAGCGGCGACATAGCCGATGGTGTTAGTTTTCGTTGTTTCGCCTGCCACAATTCCCGATAGATAACGGGCTTGGTACATGCGCCCGAAATACGTGCCTACATTTTCGGCGGTTGTATAACCCGAGTTGTGCATAAACGTAACGTCAGGGTATTTTTTTGCGACATTGATGGTTGGATCCATATAACCGAAGCTGGTCGTAAAGATCACTTTGTTGCCTTTTTCAGCCAGTTGGGTAATAACGCGCTCGGAATCTGCGCCCTCAGGAACTGACTCCATGATCGTCGCTTCCACGTTCGGTAGCTTTTCAAGCATATACTTTTTCCCAGCGTCATGGGCAGTGGTCCAGCCCGCGTCACCCACTGGTCCTACGTAAACAAAGGCGACCTTGAATTTGTCCTTGGCGGCTTCAGGCGCCTTAGTCCCACATCCAGAGATCACTAACAATAATGATACCAACAAGGTAATAAGAATGGACCCTCTCCGTTTGAACTTCATAACGTTCTCCTCCTGCTTTCATCCCTTATTACTCCTATGCCTAGCCTTCACTTATCTCCCACCACAAGGCTTGGAAGATAAGTGAAGGTTAGCACCGAGATAGCTCAACTATACTTCAGATAGGGGTAAAACTCCACCTGAAAATAATTTCTGTTTTCCTTAGGCAGGTTCCTCTGCGATACCTGCCATTAAGAGCCCCAGAATACGTTCATCTGTTTCCTCAACGGGCATGACTTTCATAACTTTTCCTTCGTAAAGCACCGCGATGTTATCACAAATACTCAACAGTTCTTCGAGATCCTCAGAAATTAACAAGACGCCAATCCCGTTCTTACGGGCTTCTAGGAGTTTGCTATGCAAGTACTCTGTTGCGCCGATGTCCAGTCCTCGAGTGGGATAGGCTGCCACCAAAGCCACAGGGTTACGGGTTATTTCCCTAGCCAGAATGACCCGCTGGATATTGCCACCCGACAGCCTGCCTGTCGCAGTTTGCAAGTTAGGCGTTTTTACCCCGTACTTTTCTACTAAAGATGCGCTGTGGTCCATAATTACCCGGTTTTGCAGCAGCGTATGCTTCGCATAAGGTGAATGATGATGATCCTTGAGAATAAGGTTTTCCCAGATACTAAAGGAAGGAATGCTTCCTACGTGAAGTCTGTCTTCGGGGATATAACCCAGTCCCTGCTGAATGATACGAGCCGGTGACATCTTGGTGCTTACTTTACCGTTTAAAGTAATGTTTCCCGAATTTACTTTTCTCAACCCAGCAATCACTTCGGCAAGCTCCTTTTGCCCGTTCCCCGAAACTCCAGCAATTCCTAAAATCTCACCTTCTTTAAGGTTGAGACACACATCCGCCAAAGCCTCTGTCCCTTTATCCCCATGCGCGAAAACATTCTGAAGCTCTAACACCGTCTTACCCGGCGAGAACTTCCCTTCTCGTTTACAGGGAGCCATTTTCCGCCCCACCATCAGCTGGGCAAGGGCTTCCTGCGAACTTTCTCGGGTCAAAACGTCGGCGCATACTTCACCATCCCGAAGTACCGTCACCCTATCACTGAGCGCCATAACTTCATGCAATTTATGGCTGATTAGAATGATTGAGTTACCCTGAGCCGCCATGTTTCTGAGCAACTGGATTAACTCCTTAGATTCTTGGGGGGTGAGTACCGCTGTCGGTTCATCAAGAATCAAGAGATTGGCACCACGATAAAGTGCTTTAATGATCTCCACACGCTGCTGTTCCCCAACACTCAATTGCCAGACAAAGGCATAAGGATTGATGGCTAAACCATAGGTGTCTGTAATTTGTCTGATCCGTTGGGCAGCCGTTTTAAGATCCACTAAGAAAGACTTAGATAACCCTAAAATGACATTTTCGCAGACGGTAAGGGTGGGCACCAGCATAAAATGCTGGTGCACCATTCCTATCCCGAGTGCAATTGCCTCACTGGGAGAATTGATACTGATTGGTTTACCATTGAGCACGATCCTACCTGCCTCAGGCTGATAAAGGCCGTAAAGGACGTTCATCAGAGTGGTTTTACCAGCTCCGTTTTCACCTAAAATGGCCAGGACCTCACCGGCTTTTATGTGGATATTGACCTTGTTGTTACTTATGACACCGGGGAAACGTTTCGTGATTCCACACATTTCTAGGTGTTCAATCTTTTCAACCATTTGTACTCACCCGTTATTTCTTTGGTTATTTCTTGGGTAATTCAACCTTTAATTTTCCACTAATGATGTCCTGCTTAGCCTGTTCTACCGCAGTTTTAGCCTCTGCAGGGATCTTGTCAGCCAATTTTTCATTGTATACTAAGTCAATCGTTCCGTCAGCGAAACCTAAGGTTAAGACTTGTCCGCCGAGCGTTCCTTTTTTCCTTAATTCAATAATTTTAGTGACAATCTTTTCCCAATTATACACTTGGGCTGCCAAAACGTGTTCAGGCGCTATTGCGCTTTGATCCATATCCGTGGAAAGCCAGTATTTACCCTCAGTTTCGGCAACTGCTCTCAGGGCTCCTACTGCCTGCTGAGAGGAACCTGTGAGGATGTCAGCTCCAGCAGCCATTTGGGTTTTAGCCATATTCCCGGCACCTACGATATCATTGAAAGAGCCAGTATAGGCGGTACGCGTTTTAACATCAGCGTTACCCTTAAGTACGCCTTGCTCGACGCCATAATTATACTTGACCGCGTCACCGGATTCTACGGGTCCAACAATCCCTACAATTCCCGATTTGCTGGTCATAGCAGCGAGCATACCTAACAGGTAGCCACCTTCTTGAGCTTGTGGATCATAAGCGAAAACATTGGCTTGAGTCTCAAAACCTGTACCATAGGCAAAGGTCGTTTCAGGGAAGTCCTTGGTGATTTCGGTTAAGACGCTTTGGTACTGGGAACCATGGGCTAAGATAATATCATACCCCTGGGTTGCATACTGACGTATGGCTGACCCTGCTTCCACAGCATTACCCAGCTTTTCGCTGATAGAAACTTCCACTTTGTCTTCACCCATAGTTTTTTGAACTGCTTTCAAGCCTTCCACCATAGACTGGCCCCAAGCCAAATCATCAACCGTTGCAGGAAGCACCAGTGCAATTTTGAGCTTTTCAGCTTTCGGGGTTTCTGCAGCGGGAGTCTCAGTCTTGCTGCCACAGCCGCTTACGGCTAGGAGAATCAGTGCTGCCATTAGTACAGCTAGTACTTTTTTCTTCATGTTTTTTTCCTCCTCAAATTTACGACTGGAAAATATAACGGTTTTTTATAATCAGCCTCTGGTTCCGCGTTGAAAGGGCTTACCCAGTGCTGCTGGGGCCCATACGCGTCCATAGGAAACCGACAACGCGACAATGGTGACGATGTAAGGCAAAATAACGGCCAATTCGTAAGGAAAGTTAATTCCCAACACTTGGACCATGCTCTGAAAGGAATCCGCCAGACTAAATAGAAGAGAGCCTAGTACAATGCCCCAGGGCGTCCAGCGGCCGAAGTAAACCAGGGCAATGGCGATAAAGCCCCTGCCTGCTGTGATATTGTCCGCATACATATTAGCCTGACCAATGGTTAAGAAAGCTCCGGCCAGTGCCGCTAGCATACCGCCTACGATTAAACACTGGTACCTGACCAGCACGACACTGACCCCTAGAGTGTCCGCCGCCTCAGGTTTATTGCCCACGGCCCGCACATTTAGCCCCCAACTCGTTTTGTAGAGTATAAAGCCTGTCAAAGGGACGAGCAGAAAGGCTGTATACACTAACACGTTATGATTAAACAGTACGGGTCCTAAGAAAGGAATATTACTCAACAGGGGGATCTTTATGGCCTTCAAGCCTTCGATGGAAGTAATTCCTCCCACGTACAGTCGAAAAAGCAGCCCTGACAGACCCCAACCAAACATGTAAAGGCCTATCCCACTAATTCCCTGTTCAGCCTTAAAAGTCACGCTAATCAAAGCCATTAACAAGCCCATCAGTGCCCCTACGACTAAACTTGCTGCGATACCAAGCAGAGGGCTTCCCAGTTGAAGCGTTGCATAGAATCCCGCGAAAGCGCCCATCATCATGATACCTTCCACGCCTAGGTTATAAACACCCGAGCGTTGAACAAACATTTCCCCCAAGGCAGCGAGAAGGTAAGGCGTGGCCAGTCGGATTCCAGTGGCCAGTATGATAATAATAATATCGTAATTCATGACACCGTCCATTATGACTCGCCACCTTCCTTGTCCCCTTTTTCTCTAAAGATCCTAGCCTTTAAGCGGGCTAGAGAACCTGAGTTAGTTTGGAAGTAGTCACTTGATACCACAAATAGAACGACTAGGCCCTGGATGACCATGATCATGGCTGCCGGTATATTCACAGCTCTTTGCATCATATCCGCTCCCAAAAGCAAGGCTCCGAACAGGATGGCTGCTGGTATGGTACCCAACGGATGCAGGCGACCGAAAAGGGCCGCTACGATGCCACTGAATCCATACCCTGCAGAGATACCTTCTAAAGCTCGGTGATGAACCCCCGTGACCTCAACGACACCCGCCAGCCCAGCCATTCCTCCAGCAAGAGCCATGGCCAGTACCAAATACCATTGCACGTTAATACCGGCATATTGGGCGGCTTCAGGTCCTGCCCCCACTGCCCGCATACGATAACCGATACTTGTTTTCCATAGGAAAATATACACCAAGACAGCCAACACAAGGGCAAATATTAACCCACTGTGCAGCCTGGTGCCTGGGATCAGTTTGCTGAGCCAGATCTGTTCGGGGATTAAGGCTGTTTGTGGTACGCCTGTGCCGTAAGATACTTCTTTTGGATCAATCAACGGTCCACGTATCAGAAACAGATATAGTTGTATGGCAATTTGGTTTAGCATGACAGTACTGAGAATTTCATTGACGGAGAGGCGTGCCTTCAGCCATCCAGCAATTCCTCCCCAGATTGCACCACAGAGACCGCCGGTGACGAATACCATGGGGAGCAGGATAACCGCCGGCAAATCAGGGAAGGCGTTGGCTACGCCAGCTGCCCCAATAGCGCCCGCTAAAATTTGACCTTCTCCACCAATGTTAATGATCCCGCTGCGGAAGGAGATCACGATACCCAAACCTACTAAGAGTAGGGGGACTGAACGAACCAGGGTCTCAGTGATCCCATATTTGTCCTGCACAGGACCTGAAAACATGACGCCATACGCTTTAATGGGATCCGACTTTGCTAAAAGTAGGAATAAGGCACCTACCAGCAATGCTCCCGCCAGAGCAGCGAGCAATATTATGATTTGTTTCAGGATCCCTTTAAATTTCGGGTTCAAGTAGTCTACAACTCCGTTCTGTCTGAAAGTTCAGATATGTACGAATAAGAAAAGCTTCCTCGAGATATTACGTCTCCAGAAAGCTTCATTGCTCGTTACTGTATGAGCTGTATTATAATAGAAATATCGCGAAAATACAATAAATACTTACAAGATATACCTTCCATTATTAAGCAATTAATAAACAACCTATTATATTACAATTTCCTAAATCATAAAATACGCTAGGACAATAATTCCGAGCACAATTCTGTAATAGGCAAACGGTTTGAAATCCCTTTTGCTGATGTAATTCATTAACCCAGCAATGACTAACCAAGCCACAACGAAGGAGACAACGAAGCCACATGCTACAACAAGGAGCTCATGTGAGGATAATAACAGGCCGGTCTTTAATAACGTGTAACCAGAAGCAGCGGCCATAGTAGGAATTGCCAAGAAGAAAGAAAATTCAGCGGCTACAACTCTGGAGGCTCCTAAAAGCATTGCCCCTATGATGGTGGCTGCTGAGCGCGACGTACCAGGAATCATTGCCAAACACTGAATAAAGCCGATTAAGACTGCCGTTTTATAAGTGAGGTTGTCGACTGAGGTCATTCGATTTAATGGTTTTCTGTTTTCAATGTATAGGAGAATGATCCCACCCACGATGAGTGCAAGGGCAACAACCGTCGTGTTAAACAAACGTTCTTCTATGTAATCTGCTAAGAGAAATCCGATGACCAGAGCAGGTGTGACTGCAACAATCGTCTTCTTCCACAGATCATAGATTCGATGATTGGCGGAGCTAGAGTTATGTCCCGATGGAATCAGTCGTTTCCGAAAGTAAACCACCACTGAAAGAATCGCCCCAAGTTGTATCACTACATTAAACATATTCGCGAATTGTTCATTGAACCCAACAAATTGGTTCACAATAATAAGGTGTCCAGTAGAAGAAATGGGGAGAAATTCGGTAATCCCTTCGACAATTCCTAAAATCAGGGCACTGATAAAATCGTTCAACATATCATCTCGTTTCTTAAAATTAGTAGGCAGCTAATCAAGCGCGCGGCAGGTTTCACCCCTTTCACAAACAAAAAGGCACTGGTTTTACTAAACCAACACCTTGTAATATACACTTGAATCCGTTCATTCATGCTAGTATTGACTAATTTCTAGCAAGTCACTATACCATGAAAGAGACCTTTTCTCAAGCACCAGGCACCCGTGCCGATTTAGGCATGCCAGCGCACTAAGCCTGCATCACCTTGATAGCGGGGAATGACATGAACATGCCAGTGGGAAATCGTCTGCCCGGCAACTTCTCCCACATTGACACCTATGTTGTATCCGGCCGGGTGAAACCGCTCTTCTAGATGCTCTTTAACTTTTATAAGAAGTTTCCCGACACTTTCCAGCTCGGCCTGGGTCGCCTCAAAAAGGCTAGCTGCGTGCCGTTTAGGGACAATAAGGACATGTCCCGAACTTACGGGGTACTTGTCATAAAAGGCTCGCACTAGTTCATCCTCTACAATAATTTTCGTCCCTAGAAGTGTACAAAATACGCAATCGTACATAGTTACCCTTCCTCCCGTCTTACGCACATCAATTCGCAATGGATGACGAATTATTTCACGTCTTTCTTCTTGCGGCCATACAAAAAATAACCCAACAGCATGGAGCCCACAATAATAAAGGCCGGATGAATATTGGTCAGGTAGAGCAAGACCACGGTGACCACTGCGATTCCCCATGAACTGCTGGTAGGAAAGGATTTCTTACCCATGTCATACGCCGTCACCCCCACAAGCACCACCACTACAGGACGAACTGCCTGAAGCATGGCTTTGAGTTCTGGAGAGTTAGAGTACTTCATAATGAGACTACCTAATAATACAACAACGACCACAGTAGGAACGACGGTCCCTATGATGGCTACGAAAGCACCCAACCACCCCGCTATTTTATAACCTATGTATGCAGCCATTTTCGTGGCAATGGGTCCAGGTAAGGCGTTGCAGATTGCTAAAGAATCTGTAAACTCTTGATTATCCAGCCACTGATATTTCTCCACCGCTTCCGCTTTAATGAGTGGGATGAGCGCTGGTCCTCCACCAAATCCCAGGTTTGAAGCGCGTGTAAAGCCTATAAATAAGTTCCATAATTTTGAAAGCACGAAGATCACCCCTTTTAATAACAATTTGTTGGGAGAAGTTAAGAAATTATCTAAACACCAACAAGCCGAAGGCCATAGATATTATTACTATTAGAGCGGGATGTAACTTCAGCCAGTAGATCGATACGACCGTTGCCAAAGCAATCCCCCAAGTCGTCAGATTGGGGAAAGACCCCAACCCCATGTCAGCAGCGGTCTTAGCAATTAAGATGACGACGACCGGTCGCACTCCCCTTAGCATGCCTTTTAAGACTGGAGAATTCGAGTACTTCATTAAAAAACCTGATAATAAAATAACGGCAAGAACAGTTGGTAATATGACCCCAATATTTGCTACTAAGACGCCTAACCAGCCGGCTTCTCGAAAACCTACATAACCTGCTAATTTTGTAGCGATTGGGCCTGGCAGAGCATTACCAACGGCCAGCGCATCGGCGAATTCAGCGTTCGACAACCAGTGGAAATTCTCCACGACTTCAATTTTGATGAGAGGAATGACTGCGGGCCCGCCGCCGAAACCGAGGTTACTGGCCCTACCAAAAGCAATGAGCAAATTCCAGAGTTCTGTAAGCATTATGGCTTCATCTCCTTCCTTAATAGTGATCAACCCATACTAGGCATGATTCATTTCCTTAGTGCAAGTATATAACCTAGAACTCTACAGTTCAATACATTTGGTATACCATATTAATAATTTTTGTATACCAAATTCCGCCTCTATGAATCATATGCTATCTCCAGAAATGCTTTACACGAATTTTCCGCATGTCTTTTCGCGGCGGTCTCAGCGCCCACGCTGTCGTTGCAACGTAGCGCCTCAATGATGGCCTGATGTTCCACCCGTACCTCTTCAAGTCGACCAGGTTTAGAGTAAGCCACTTGAGTAAACTTAGAAATGTACTCGTGTAAGGTGTTGAGAAAATTGTATAAACGTGGGCTCTCTGCTGCTTTATATATGGTCTCATGAAACCGATCGTTCAATTGGTTAGACTTTTTAAGGGTTCCTTGCCCCTGTTGTTCTGAAATCTGTTGAGATAGCGATTCCAGACGTTCTAATTCTCTAGGTGTGATTTTTAGAGCAGAAATGCTACAAATAAGCGCTTCTAAAGAGGTTCTGATGATCAGAATCTCCACAATATCGGCCTTAGTGAATCCTGAAACCACGACCCCTTTACGTGGGATATGTGTTACCAGCCTTTCCAAAACGAGCTTATGAATCGCTTCACGGACAGGCGTCCTACTAATCCCCATTTGTTCTGCGATATTACGTTCCACAAGTCTCTGCCCCGACTCTAATTTCTTGTCTAGAATTGCTTTTCTCAGAATAGAAAACACCGAATCTCGGCTATGACCCTTGTCATCAAACTTAATGGGTGAAAAATGATGTGCCACTTTTCTAATCCCCCCTAACTCGTTATAGCGTCTACCTGTAAAAGCATTATAGTTCTTTCCATAGCCTTAAGGCAAGACATATGGTATACCACATGTCAAACAGACTGTGTACAAAGCGCCTATGTTATAGCCTTAACCAAATGATTGCAAGAATCATATAATAATTCAGGGATTCTATTGTCATGAGGAGGGCTAGCATTGTTCAGTTATAACAAACCACTATTCTATCCTGTCGAAGTCCAGCTCCGCGACCCAGTTTTTGGCCAAGTATTGCTTGAACACTATGGTGGAAAAGACAGTGAATATTCAGCGGCGTCTCAGTACCTAAACCATCGTTCCAATATGCCGAACCGTTACCTACGTGCTCTCTTAGGCCTCATCGCTGCCGAAGAAATGGGTCACATGGAAATGATTGCGGTGGCTATCAACAAATTAGGCGGCCCACCGCTCTGTTATGTTAACTCTCAAGGTGTTCCCTGGAATATAAGTTATGTGGATCAAAGTCTGGACCCCATTGCAATGCTTCAAGCAGATGTTGAGGCAGAAGTTCGTGCACGAATCTTGTACAATCAGCATTTCACGATGACTAATGATCCGGGGCTTAAAAAAATGATCAGTTTCTTAGGAAGTCGAGAAGATGTGCATAAACACCTCTTCCAAAAAGCTCAGAGGTTGATTCAGCGTTCTGCCCCACCCGAGCAATTCAATGAATTGATTATATTGTATAAAGCTAGTTTACAAAATATTTAACCCCTTTATAGAGTCACTTTAACGTGTTTTTGACAAAGGAAAGCCCTTCACGTTATAAAACAATGAAGGACTTTCCTTTGTCTAGCGTTAAAGTTATTCTTACTTAAATTTGTCTACTCAGAAGGTTTTTTCTGGAGTTTGCTACGTATTTCAAGATAACAGCTATTAATTTCAAGCTCATAATCGCTTTTATTATCTTTCAAAAAATCTTGGTATTTATTTAAGACTTCATCTAACTTTTGACTGGCCTTCACCACCTCCGGATCAGTATAGGCTCTTCCCTCTTTAATTCGAATTAAGTCTAAACGTAATTTTTCAATTTGCGTAATTAATTCATTAATGACAGACACCTTTGACCTCCGTTTGTGTTTATTCGCCTTACGATTTTAGTCCCTTAGCGTTTTGCGTCTTCTTTGATTTCTTTAAAGTATACCAATCATAATACTACACTAAACGTCGTAACAAAGAAAGCTATGTCTATATTTGAACAGAGCACCGACAAAATATCTATTAAAAAAGTCCCACTGTTACTGAGTTCTCAGTAACAGTGGGACTTTGGAGTGTACTATTTAAGCCATGAACAGTTTAATATCCTCTTCAACGGTAGAGATACCGGCAATTCCAAAATTCTCAACTAAGACGTTGACGACGTTAGGGGATAAGAAACCCGGCAGTGTCGGTCCTAAGTGAATATTTTTCACGCCTAGGTGGAGTAGAGCCAGTAAAACGATGACCGCTTTTTGCTCATACCAAGCGATGTTGTAAGAGATTGGAAGGTCGTTGATGTCTTCTAGACCAAACACTTCTTTCAGTTTCAGGGCGATCACGGCCAAGGAATAAGAGTCATTGCATTGTCCTGCATCGAGTACTCTCGGAATGCCGCCGATATCCCCAAGGTTTAGTTTATTGTACTGGTATTTGGCGCACCCTGCCGTCAGGATCACAGTGTCTTTGGGGAGTGCTTGCGCGAAATCTGCATAATAGTCACGACTCTTCATGCGTCCGTCACAGCCAGCCATGACGAAGAAGCGTTTAATGGCTCCGGTTTTGACGGCATCGACGACTTTGTCAGCCAAGGCCATGACTTGATGGTGGGCAAAACCTCCGATGATTTCACCTGTCTCAATTTCCGTGGGTGCTGGGCAACTCTTAGCATGGGCGATGAGTGCCGAGAAATCTTTAGGTTTTCCGTCTGCGCGGTTGGCGATGTGCTTAACGCCTTCAAAACCAACAATTCCAGTAGTGTAGACGCGATCTTTATAGGAATCCTTCGGTGGAACGAGACAGTTGGTGGTTAGGAAGATGGGTCCGTTGAAGGAATCAAATTCTTTAGTTTGTTTATGCCATGCATTTCCGTAGTTGCCGACAAAATTATCATATTTCTTAAAGGCTGGGTAGTAGTGAGCTGGAAGCATTTCCCCATGTGTATAAACATCCACACCGGAACCTTGTGTTTGGATAAGCAACTCTTCGAGGTCCTTGAGGTCATGGCCACTAATGAGAATGGCTGGGTTGGTTCTAACGCCAAGGTTTACTTTGGTGAGTTCTGGGTTTCCGTAGGATGTGGTGTTGGCCTTATCCAGAAGGGCCATCACATCAACTCCAAATTTTCCTGCTTCTAAGACGAGCGCTACCAGGTCACCGACGGCGAGCGTATCATCGAGTGTCGCAGCTAGGGCTTTTTCAATGAAAGCGAAGATTCCTTCTTCTTTGTACTCCAGCGTATAGGCATGCTCGGCATATGCCGCGATGCCTTTTAAACCATACGTGAGCAATTCTCTGAGTGAACGGATATCTTCGTTTTCTGTCGCTAAAACTCCTACGAGTGCTGCTTTTGCTTCGAATCCATCTGCGGATGCAGTCCAAGTTTGTGCATCCTTTAAGTCCGTTTGAATCGTGCCGCCTGCCTTAAGGATGGCTTGTTTGAGTTCTTCACGCAGGGTGAGGCCTTCTTGGATTCGCTCAATGAAACGGCTTCTATCGAAGTTGGCATTGGTAATGGTGCTAAAGAGGCTTTCCATCATGTATTTATCAACGTCTGGACGCACGATACTAAGTCCACGTGCTTGAACCGCGAACACTGCGATTCCCTTCAATGTGTAGATCAGTAGGTCTTGTAATTTGGCAACATTTTCGGTTTTTCCGCAAACCCCTTTAATAGTACAACCTGTTCCTTTAGCGGTCTCTTGGCATTGATAACAAAACATGTTTCCATTATTTATTTTAGTTTTATCTTCCATTAGTATTTATTCCCCTTTCATGTGGGCGTTGCGCCGCTTGCGCTTTGCCGTTGGGTTAATACTACCATAGCAATCGCCGCCGTTCTGTGATTCAAGTCACAGTTCGAACGTTACAAAAAAACGGCGAAGGCTTTCGCCCCGCCGCTTAGTTATATTGTACGTCTAACTTCAATTCAATTTTAGTCGAATGATAGAAGACTATCTTGTCTATCAAATTTTTTAATGTGTTGTTCGCCGCCTTCGAACGTTCCCCGGTTGCGATCGCTTCTAATGCGCGGTCGATTGCTTGGGTCTGTTCCTTTGCGGTCGTCTGCTTGCTTCCTGCCGCTTGTAGTATGATCAACTGGCGGCGCGATTCGTCCAACTGTGCGGCGCGTTTATTCTTGCGGTCGGTATAGGTTGCCTTGTCGATTTCGCCTTCTTCGTAAAGATCAAGAATTCGTTCGATTGCCTTGTTTGATTTGGTGATTTCCGCTTCAAGTTTCTTAACCTTCCCGGCGAATTTATCGACGCCGTTGTCTTCGGTTGGTGTCAATAATTGCGCCCTTCGTTGGGTCAATATATTGGCAAGCGCCACAGTAACGACTTGAACGCTAATTCCTTTATTTTCGTTTATGCACTTAACCCCTAACCCGTCCTTGTGGGCGCATTTTGTTACCCAAATTCCGGCGGGCGCTTTCGTGAATTGAAGCGACGAACCGCATACCGGACATTTTAGCAACGTGGAAAGAATGTGGGTGCTGTTCTTCGATTGACCGCGATCGCGTTTTTTAATATTAAATAGGTCAATTATTTGGTTTTGGATTTCCTTCGTGATAATCGCCGGGTGCGCATGTTCGACAATTATTTGATTCTCTTTCGGTTGATCAATTTTGGCGCCGTTCCCTTTATATTTTGCCTTGCCGAAGATCGCGGTTCCCGTGTAAACATCGTCAACTAATGCCCGTCTGATAACTGTATCATTCCATTCGCCGCCCTTGGGACTTGGTACGCCTTCGCGGTTTAATGCGTGGCATATATCTTTTGTGTGCATACCACTTAAAAACATTTCGACCATGCGAAGGTATATCGCGGCGCCGCGTTCATCAATTTGAAGGTATCCCGTAGTTTTGTTTCGGTTATAACCCATAGGTATCGAAGGATTAACCCATTTACCAATCAACGCCCCGCGAATTTTCCCGGCTTTAAGTCTGCGCTTAATTTGACGCGCTTCCCACGTTGCGAAGAAGGTCAAGAATGAAGATTTGTCGAAGTCGCCGTCGTCGTTTAGGTTAATGATTTCGAACGGGTCAAGCTGAACGACTAATGTATCGGTATCCTGCAACGCCTTTCGAAGTCGTATACCGTCCAATTCGTTCCTACCAAGTCTATCCCAATTAATAACGACAATTGCGTCCACAGCGCCCAATGTGACTATGTTCAATACCTTATTGAATTCGATTCTTTCGGTTGAACTTCCTGACACAATTTCTTCGAATAACTGGTATTTCATTTTATTATCATTGACGAATTTTATTAATTGGTTGCGGTGTTTCTCCAATGCTTCGAATTCGCTTTCGTCCTGACCAACGCGCGACTTTCTTACGTATACGGCGACGTGCCTAATCCCCTTCAAAAATTCCGGGTTTGCGGTTGCTACGTTTGCCAATATAATCAATTCCTTTCGGACGTATATTTCGTTATTATTTACTAGTTTCGTGTTACGTTTTCAAAACATTTTTCAAACATTTATTATTATAAAGGTTGCCGCGCCGTCCGTCAAGTCGTTGTTGCCGTGTTTACGGGTCTTGAATAGAAGTTCGTCAATAACTCTATTAAATGAAGCAATAAAAAAGACGGTGCCGATTATGGCGCCGCCTTAATAATCAAATACATTTTCGATTCTTCCTTGAAACCTACGAGGTTCGCGTGGCTTGGACGACGCCCTTCGTTTGGTGTGGTTTGTTTACTTATTAGGCTTTTCGTTGGGCAAGTATCATAGCGTTCTCAGCGTGTACATCTTCCAACTGTTTGCACTTTATGCGCTGTTCGAATAATTCTTTCATTGCTTCGTCGTAGTTCTTGGGAAGGTGGGGGAATTTTTCAAATAAAAGTTTGATAAAGATTGCTTCGGCACCGTCGCCTGTAATTTCTTCAATACTCATGATTGCCTTCGGTGTCGCCGGGGTTTGTACTACTGCCGCGATTCGATAACGTGCTTCAATTGCTTCCGCGATTTCTATAGTGTCTTTTCGGTCTGATTCTTGAATTTGCTTTTTAATTTCGGTTTTTCTAAGCATAAAATGATTAATAAATATCTTATCGAATAGGTCGTAATAACCGCCCTTCAATGGCATACTTACCCCTAAATATTCGCAACCTAATTTTGAAATAAGATAACTCATTCCGCCGCGTGGTGTTTCCTTTAACATAAAGTAATCATATGAATTCGTGCCTTCATCATCAAAACGTTCGACAAACTTAGTAATGGAACGGACTAAATTAGAATGTTTTTTTCCTGCTATTTTGGCGACTTCGACGCTATCAATAAAATCTTGTTTCTCTGTGACTTCGCTTCGTAATATGACAATAATAGATAGATTTGAAATCTTTGCGCCTAATTCGTTAGCTTCTGTTCCTGCTTTAATTGTCTTTGTCATAATAATAACCGCCTTCTTCGTTGTAATGTTAAGTGCGCTTTCGCCTTACATATGAATAATGTCGTAATTTATTGCGTTTTGTTACGGTTCACCCCTATATTTTGAAAAAATAATATATAATTTTTATAGGGAATTTCAGTTTTTGAAGGTGGGTGTCGGTGCTTTTCGGGGTGTCCGACAGGTTTATTTGTCAATCGCTGAATCCTTGCTATCAACGGGTTGTCGGTCTTGGCGATTCCTGCGACGGGGTTTAGATCGTTTTCACGCCTTCTAGACCCTATCGCCTACCCCGACCCCCCTTAGCACCCATAACCTTCCATATTCTTCGATACACAAATTATCGGAACCGAATGATTACTTCGTATTAACTATCATCATTGTGTTGTGTATTGTGTGGTTGATCGCTTGGTCGTTGGCATGGTCAAGCGTTGTGTATCATCAACGTGTATAGATAGGTCAACCGCTTGGTGTTGGTGTGCGTGTGTGCTGTATGCGTTGGTGTGTGGTCATGCGTGTGGCGCTGTCCTTGCCTTACCTTACCTATGCGTGTGATAGGGTGAGTGTATAGGGGGCGTCGCTTGCGCCTATCATGCGGCGCCTGCGTTCTGCCACCCTGCTTATGTGTGGGCATAGCGAAGGACGTACCCCTTTCGAAGTACGCCCGTATTTGATTATATGCCCCTAATAATTGCCGCCGCTATGATTCGACCGCCGCCTTCTCCTGCTTGATGTACCTATACAATGCGGTCTTGCCGAACCCCGAAGCGGCGCATATATCCCCGATTGAATACTTCCCGTCCTTATACATTGACAATGCAAGTCTAACCTTATTCGGGTCATGCTTGGGACGTCCGCCAACTCTACCACGGGCGCGGGCGGCTTGAAGACCTTCCTTGGTTCTATCTGATATTAAACTTCTTTCGAATTCCGCCAATGCCCCGAATATATGGAAGGTTAATCTTCCGACGCTTGAAGTGGTATCAATCTGTTCGTGTAGGGACATAAATTCGATACCCCGCTTCTTCAATTCTTCAATGATGGATATAAGGTCTTTCAAACTTCGGCTTATCCTGTCCATTTTGTAGACTATAAGAACGTCGCCCTTCCGCAATACCTTCATTAAGTCGTTGAACCGTGGACGGTCTAAGGTCTTACCGCTTAATTTATCCGTGTAAAGGTTTTCGTCTTCGACGTTCGCCTTATGTAATGCGTCTAACTGCAAATATAGGTTTTGGTCTTGGGTCGATACCCTTGCGTATCCAAAAATCAATATATTCGACTTCCTTTCGCTGAACCGTTTTCCTTAATTGTACCATTAACGTATAAAGGCGTCAATAAAGGTACTTTGATTAAGGAACGAATTTAAGTTCTAATATACCACGCTTATTGTTGATACCGGCGGCGGGATTCGCTTGTTCCCTTAAGGGTCGTTAATAGAACGATTATTTCTACGATTAAATACTGTTTTTTTGAATCCTAGTGTTCAATTAAGATTTGATTACCGCCGATGAATGTCCCAATGTCCTTCGTCGTATAATCAATATAACGCTGAACCCAGCTTATACCAAGGGTTTGCGGTTGTTGCCAATGGTTCTCGTTTGGAATGTTTGGGAAGGTGGGTCACGGTCTAGGCTTCCAAGGGATATATCACGGTCGATTCAAGCGTTAATTCGTATGGTTCAAGCGTTAATTAATCGTCAATAATGGTACAATCTAACGCCGTCTAACGCTTCAATAGGTGAACCCTTATAATCGCTATGCGCTTACTGTCGCAACGCTTATACGTATTCTAGGCGTCTTATTGACGCTTCCCTTACGTTATGTGTACGCCTTCTGAATATGTGCACTAACTGTATGTCCAATAAAAAGGAGTAATGCAATAACATATGTCCGACCATTCATGCGTTGGACGTCTTTTGACTGATCTTTGCCGAAGGGATTCGTAGTGTAATTAATAATGGGCATAAAATAACCCCGCGAAGTTGCAAGTCTTCAACGGGGGTTTCATTGTTGGTCACTTACTTGTGCTTTGATCGTCTTGGGGTAAGCGGTGTCGGTGTGCCACGCTTGACCGTAGGTTTGGCGCTTGGGTTCATTGCCTTGTCGAAGCGCTTCTTTTGGTCTGTCATTTCCTTCCGTGTCATTTTTGCCATGGTAATTGCCCCCCATGTTTACCCTTAATTCGAATTCCTATATCTTGTGAACGAAGCGCCCGTTCCGGCTTTTGTTTGTCCTGTGCGGCATACCTTGCGGTTCGTTCGTCATGGCGTGCAAAACTGAGTTTTAGCGCTAGTAACGATCGGTCATATTCCGCTTGTTCGTGTATGGGTAACTTTTTCGAAATAAAGACGGGACGCGTCTTTTCGGGGTGCGCCGCATAAAATTCGTTGTCCGCTTTCCCTTTCGCAAGTATAAGTTTCAATTCGAGAATGATGCGTTCATGTTCAAGTTCCGTCTGACAATCTTCCAATCTGATTACCCCCTTACTTAACGATTTTCAACGGTGTGTTATACTTCTCCAATTCCTTCTTCATGCGAACAATGTCGTCTTGAATCTTGGAATCTGAATCGTGTTGGACGTCGCCTACATTGACTTCAACCTTCGAAGTGTCGCCAAGTAACGAATACAACTTGAATAGAATTTCGATGTGCTTCCCTGACCCCTTCTTCGCTTGGAGAATTAATGACGCTAGGATTGCGGGCAATTCCCCCTTCGCCGCTTCGAACGCTTGGTCGACAATGCAATCGTTGAACGAAGGGTCTTGCCGATAACGATATAAAGTCTTTGTTGTGATTTCACATTCTTTCGCAATTTCGGCGAAGGTCATTTTGCTGACCGCTTGGTTCGACAATAACTGAATCGCCATGCGCTGATTATCGTTAAAATTACTTAGGTCTGCGGGTTCGATTTTCATTGCCATCTTAATTGCCCCCTGCCGCAAATCGCGCGAATTTTGCGGCTTCCTTCGCTTCCCTTTTGGTGTCTGCGTCTGCATAACCTTGATTCAATAAAGTCATAATACTTGCCGTTCCCGCTTCAATAGACTTGGTGATTAATGCCTTCGTAGCTTCCTGCAATCGAAGACGTTCGACTTCTTCGTCTTCCGAACTGTTGTTGTTTGCGTATCCTTGGCGTAAATTATCCATCATGTTTCTGTATGCTTCCGTTCGTGCCGCGATTCTATCGGTGATTTCCTTGTTTCTTTGTTCAATATCAGACAATTAAATCAACCCCCTATATTCTGTTCTTTCCGATCGCTTCATTCGTCTTGGTCGGTGATCGCTTGGTTCCTGTGCTTGTTCCTTACGCTTGGATACCTTAGCGGCTTTTCGTATGACCTTGGCGATTAATCTCGCGTCTTCGTCAATCTGTCGTTGCTTTTTACTTCGATACTCTGAAATAATGTCCAACCCCTTATAAATAGATTTTTGTTCCTTCGCTAATGTCGTCGATTCCGAATTCCTTCATAAAGAACGCCCGCAAGTTATCGTTCAACGTGCCTTTGAATCCTTGCAATCGCAATGCGATAATCATATTGGTTTGAAGATGGGCGGAATTCGTTGACCCCGCCATATTTGCCCAATAGATTCGATTCTTGTATTGCCCCATTACTACGCCCGTGCCGCCCATTATTTCACGCCATTATAAGCGTTTTCAACTTCTGTTCTAGTAAGTCCAAGAACGCCGAACCCCGTTTCTATTGGTCTAAAATCATCTGTCCATTTATAAAGCGGCGCAACTTCTTTAGTGTATTCAATGTTTCTCCAACGGTCTTGACCTATTAATTGCCCAACTCGACAATCGGATTCTCTTGCTAATTCTTGATTTAACTTTATTTGTTTCCTTATTGTGCCGAAGTCTTCCAACGAATCAAGATAGGCTTGGCGTGCTTTCAGAATGGCGGCTTCCTTCGATTTTGCAAGAATGAGAAGATCCGCTTTTTCGATTGCAACTTCGTCTTTAATGGGTTGGATGAATTTTTCAAGATGGGTCGCCTTGACCGCTTTGAGTAACTTGGCGGCTTGGCGTAGGGAAACGACTTCTTCGTCTAACTGACGAATCGCCTTATCAATTCCAATAATGTCGGTTCCCGTGCCTTCAAGAATTGCGGTTACTTTCTCGGCGTGTAGGTCTGTGGCTTGTGATTCTTTTGCGGTTGCTTCGTCTTCCATCTTCTTAACTTTCCCGTCGAAGGATTCCATTTCAGAATTTAGTCTTTCGATTGATTTAAACATAATTAAAATTCCCCCTTAATTTGTATTTTCAAATTGTTGATTGTCACGAAGTCGATGAACTCGTCAAACGTAACGCCCAACCCTTCGAAGATTTTCTGTCGAATTGCTTCGCTAATCTTGGTTCGATAGTTACAAATATTCCATAGAACGTCGATTGTAAGACCCGTGATTCTCGCAAGTTCTACCGACGCGATACTTCTTTCGAACTGTACAAACTTAATGAATTCCACGATATTCTTTTCAAATGTGTTTTCCATTCTCTCACCCCTTTATTAATACGTTTTGACGTACTCAACTTCAAATAAAAAGCAACGGTCAAGGATGATAGTAGAAGAAAGGTTTCCACAACGCGACGTTGTTGCACCATTCAAAAGTCAAGTCCCCGACCGAATATCTTACCTACTCTTTTATTATTCAGAAGACCCGTTTTACAAGGACTTTTTGCGTGTTCAAGTAATATAAGACAAAAAAATAACGCCATTCGCAACGGTTCAGATTGCGGACGACGCTTTTGCTTTGACGTGAATCAAACGCCTTGCAAAATAAAGAAGAAAGGGACAAACAAACGCGGGACTATTCTAGCAACGGGAAGAATCGCTTCCGCCCGCGCTATAAGTTTTCCATACAATAACCTAGTCTTCCGCCGCCCCATCTTACAATATTCATGCCCTATTATCTTAACAAAATTTGATTCCCGTTCGTGGGTCAAGTTCATAATAATTGTGCTTCCATTTGTTGCGATTGCTTGGGACGTGTTCCCATTTAAGAAGACCGACCTTCTTCAACGCGTTCAAGTTGGTTCCGACCATTGCGAGGGTGATTCCTTGGTATTTCGATATTGTTTCCCATGACGGGAACGCGTTCGATTTGTCGTCAACGTGGACGCCGATTGTGAAAAGGGTTCGCAATGGACTTCCCTTGATTGTCATAAGAAGGTTTTCAAGTGCTTGCCGATTCCATTTGATGAATTGGGGATAAGCGTAATCTTTCCCCTTCCCGTCAAACGTCCCCGCGCCGCTTGCATATGGAATTTTGTAATAAGAAACGTCGTCGCTTACGACTTCAACCTTCAATAAATGAACCGTCCGCGTGTCCTTGCCTTGGGACGTGGTAATCGTGAACCGCTTCAATTCTTCTAATGCCTTCGGGACGGTCTTCGGGTCAAGTCGGAATCTTCTTGCATAGCGTGGGACGTCTTCAATTTCAATCGCGACCCAACCGTTCGGTTTCAATCTTGTCGTCAATATTAGCCATAGCTTGAACGCCGAAGTCGAAAGTCCCGCATATTTCCCCGTCATAAACAACGGGACGCTGAACTTAATCGAATCCATTGGAACGAATGTCGTGAAGTCTTCGGATTCGTCTTCGCTTTCAAAATAATCTACTTCCACGCCTTCGACGTTGCCGTCTAAGCCCTTTGAATCATTTTCCTTGGTGTTTGTACCCCTTGGCGGTTCTGCCGCCTTTACGGGTGCAACGACTTCTTCGACCGCTTCAACAATGGGTTCGACAACGACTTCTTCAATAAGGGGTTCGTCTGCCGCCCTGCTTTGTGCAATCATAAATTCCAAGCGTTGCCTTGCTGTTAAGTTCGGCGGGAATACCCTTTTGACCTTCGGGACGTCTTCAACTTTTTCAACAATAGGTTTGACTATGACTTTGGGTTTATTCGCCTGTTCTGCTTCGTACTTTGCAACTCGTTCTTGGCGCTTCTTGTTAAGGCTATCCGCTATATTGAATCCTTGGTGTTTCTTCGCATTTGCGACGTCTGCTTCGTGTTGCCGTTGGTCTTCAATCCTTTGTCGATAATCCCATTCTGCCTGTCCTTCTTCACTCATTTCGTTATACTCGTCTTCTGTCAATAATCGCATTTCTTCCGCCCCCCGTTTATTTAATATTCACCCCTTTCTTTCCTGCGTTCGAAACGACGAACCCTTTCGGGTGAACCCGTCGATTTTCGAAACCTCATTTTCGAAACCTTCGTTCTTCTTCTCTAACAATACCTATCCCTTACTATTGATGAATCCTAAAAGATTTCTCTTTATCCTTCAATAACTACTGGGGTCGAAGACCCCTATCCCGAAGGGATACGTTCTTTCCTGCTATTGGTTCTACCGTGTTGTTCTACCGTGTTATTAGTATATAGTTTTTCCCTTCCATTAATCGGTATTGAGTTATTATGTTCAATAATCGGTTGGTCGACTTAATCTTCCTTCGTTGATTTACTCGCTTGGGAATACTTTAAGAGTTTATCGAATTTACGCTGTTCTTTTGTTGCTTCCCGATATTCTGATACTTCTCTTTTCTGACGTTCCCGCATTTCAATACGCGCTTGCTTGCGTCGTGCTGAATCTCTTGCGTCCTTGGCTGCCTGTTCGACTTCCAAGCGTTTGTCTTTTTCGCGCCTGGTTTGTTTCTCTAGGCGAATTCCTTCCTTATTGACTTGACGGATGAATTCCTTGACGCTTTTGTCGTGTTTCATATCCCTGCAATCATCACAAACATACACGAATAAAGCCTTTACTTTCCGTTTACTTTCGAAGTGCTTCATAGGTCTTACCCGTTGACATATTGGGCATATCCTTGCAATCGGTTTGCCGTCCGTATTGAAGATGGTCGGATTAATCGGTTCGGTTGGTACAAGGTCTTGGTCTTCGATTTGGTTGGTCAATGCTGTCATTGTTGAACCCCCTTTTTAACAAAATAAATAGACGACCTTTCCGTCGTCCTAATGAATTCCGATAATTTACTTTTGACTTTCATACTCGACGTATAACTTGATTTCGAAGTCCGTCACGCCGTAATTTTCAACTAATCTATCTAAGATTTTATCAGTAATGACGACGAACCCAACTTCATAATTCCGAACGCTTCCCCGCGTCATGCCTAAAATTCCGCTTGCTTGGTTCATCGTGATTCCTTTAAGTGCGCGAACGAATCGCACGAAAGCGGCGCGGTCACTGATATCGTTTCTCATAATTACACCCCCGAAGATTGGTCGTATAATCGACCCCTACAATATCTCTATTGTTCAGATGGGCAATCTTACAAGGTTACTTCGTCCGTTGTTTCGGTTTCTTTGCTTGGTTCTAAAATGACAACAAAATCAGATAAAGAAAGAACGCTTGGCTTTCGCGCCTTGCGTCCTATTGGTTCCGTCTATTAAATTATTCGCCTGTGTAATTTATTTTTTTGTCGTTTTATTAACTTTCCATAGAAAGTAATATGGATTTGTCCTAAGTGTGTTTGGTTTGGTAAAACTATCAGTTAAATTATTAATTGCAGTTTGTGTTAGTCCACATCCGCCTGCAACTCCCACTATTTCTTTTATGTTATCTGGCAATAAACCAGTAGTTAGACCCATATATACAATTCCTGAAGTTATAATAATATTTTTTGATATATTTTTTATAATGCTTTTTCTTGATTCATTTAATGAAATATATATCTTGTCAATTTCAGGCTGAACGATATCTGAAAATGCTTCCTTAATATGAGAAGGTTTGTTAGGCAATTCTCTAATAAGCTTTTTCATATTGTTCCGATAAAGTCCAAATGATTCTCCGTCTTTTTCTCGTATTTTAAGTATTTCTTTAATATTGACATCTTTTATCACAGGTAATTGATGCGCCAAACACTCAAATAGTTTTCTATTTCTTGCATTTATATCATCATCGTTGGTTTGATTAATTACCTTTATATCAAGTTCCCTATTTGTAAGATAACTGAAATCAAAATTTTTAGTGTACCAATCCTGCGTTGTAAAGTCGTCAATAACGACATCAGTTAAATGGTTTATTAATCCTGATTGTTCTAATATTGTTCTATCAATTTTATGTCTTCCTTTACTGTTCGCATATTTGAGAAGTGCTTTTGGTGTGTAGTGCATAAAATGTATAAAAGTAATACCATGTTGGACCAATTCTTCAGGACCTCGTATTTCTAGAAAACCAAAATTTTCATCGTTCTCAAAATTAATGCTTACATTATTTAGATATTCATTTTGTAAAAATTTATATGCTGCTTCCGCTTTCTTTTCATAACTATAATACTCGTTACTTGAAAACTTCTCAAAACATTCACTACAAAATTGATGGTCTGTTTGCGCAAAACGCACAATCCCTTTCTTTATTAAAGGTAGATAATACCAAACTATTAAGATGTCATTTGTAATATAATTTCTTAAAGTATCATTATACGTTTGATATGTTAAATACTCACCAAACGGATTTTTAATCAAAACGGTATCGGCATAAAGACTTGCAAAATTAGCCATTTCAGACGCTTTATTTAGCCTACAATCTATACTAGCACAGTATTTTGCCCCCCCACTCAAATCTTCACTCGCCACAAAATTATAGACTGAACTTGGTGCCCTTAAATCGTTATCTTGTGATGTTATTATATTATTCAAAACATGGACTACTTCGTTGACTTTATCATTCTTTAGCTTTAACATCTGGTCATATACATTTTGTGGAGTTAATTTCATTAGTTCTAAGCATTCAAATAAATCTTCCAGCATAACTATCCCCCTCCCAACTCCATTCACCTAATTTCCACATTGTTCCTAAATATTCCTGCAATAATTACAAATTTAGGTAAAATAAAAGCCATAACGCAATAAACGTTGTGGCTTCGAATGTACCAAGATGTTAAATTGACCAAGCGGGTAAGTCTTCTTTACCCTTAACGCCTGACGCCCTTCCGACCGTGCCGTCAAGTGCGCCCCATACATAATTATGGTCGGCGGCAAGGTTTGTGAAGTCCCCGTCCTTCCAACTCGATAAGATTTCAAGAAGACGCGTTTTGTGTTCGGCTATGATCGCCGATTCATCGGAATTCACTTCGACGATTAATTCGTCAATGCGTTTTTGTGTCATTTCTTTCGTTACCCAAATTGTGGAAGCAACAACGTAATTATTCGCCATTTCGTGCATTTCGACCGTAGCGTCCTTCCGTGGTAGAATTACCCACTTTTCGCCGCCATCGAGATCAACCGTATAAGAAGGTCTTGCGCCTTCTACTCTTTTGCTTGACATTGCGTTTACAAAGGTACTAATGCCTACAACCGATAATACTGCGACAACCCCAACGATCAACGTGACCCCTAACTTAAATTTTGTTATTCTAAACATTTTACATGCGCCATCCTTTCGATAGTCCATGGGACGGTTTTCGTGGGTCGCATTCTTGGTGGCGGGGTATCGTCAAGTATCTGTTGGTTCCGCGATGTCGAAGATGGGTGAAAGGTCGTCCCGCATAAATTCTTCATAGTCGTCAATAACGTCTTGCGGTGCGCCCGGTTTCAATCTCCACCCCTGTTCGTCGCTGATAAAATACGGGGTTCTCATAAACATTGGTTCAGTGCAACTCATTAAGACCAAACCCTTCTTACCCGAAATGAAACGCAACGCCCCTTTCGGAACGTCCTTCGAATTGTATAATTATAGTGCAGGTGTCCCGATTCCTTTAGAAAGGTCGGCGTCTACTGTTTTAATGTTGTCGGGTCGCCCTTCAATGTGGTATGTGATAAGACCTACGCCGACCGCTATGTTGTCTACGAATATGCCGTCCCACTCGTTACCGTCTTCGAATACTATCTTTCCGCCGCCATTGGCTTTTCCGTCTGAAATCCAACCCGAATATGTTCCGGCGCGCATATTCGCGGCTATTGGCAATTCTAACGTTCCGCGATATGCGGCTTCATGCTGAACGGGCGCCTTGGTCGATGTAAGCGGTGCGGTTAGTAATTCGGGGTAATTGTATGCGATCGCTATGCCGACCCCACCGACCAACAAAGCGGCGCTAAGTACACCCGTAATAATTTTAGTTCTTTTTTGCATTTATAAGACCTTCCCTTCTATATTGGGTCTGCTTAATTATATACGTGCGTCGTGAAATACGTCTAAGCCCATATACAACCAAAATAAGGCATCTTGGTTCGATTACCGTCCTTTATCTCGGTTAATCAAACTAAGACGCCTTATTGCCGTTTTAGCGGTATTTACTTATATACTTTATTACGGTTATTACTTTTTAGTTGGTGCTTTTTCGCTTGCCGCGATTGCGTCGCGTGGGGTTGGTTCATCAAGAAGGTCGTACAATTTGGGGTCAATTGCGTCCGTCAATATATTAACGATAAGTTCGCCTTGGCTTATGTTTTTGATTGCTGATTGAATCCGTAAAACGTTATCCAAGCGCTTCGGGAATATAAGGGTCTTTTTGATTTCAGTATTATCCATGTGGCGCCGCCTTTCAATAAGTTTCAAGTAAGTCTTCGAGTAAGATTATATCAATTATACGCCGTCGCCGCAATTATGCCTTTAACTTTATTTTCGTCTGACCGTAACGACTTCCCTTTCGTGACGATGCACCCTTCCGTAACAAACGCCCAACTTTACCAACATTTTTGAAAAGAAGGGTCAAACGTAACTTTCGTCTGAAAACTGCGACATTACCGTTTGACAAATAATTTTAGGAGTGTGGGCAATATGGCGAAGGTAACAAATTTGAACATTAGCGGGGTCAACGTCACAATAAACGAACTGAATGAACCAAGCGACGAAGCGGTCGCAACGTTCCGGGAAATGTTTAACGAATTAGCAAAGACAACGGTCGCAACAATTTAATAATCGCATAAAAATACCCCGGCGAATTGTGTCGGGGTTTCTCTTTACCTTCGTGTTTATGTAATCGGTCGAACAGTCAACCGTTGAAACCGTTGGTATATAATGGTTGTAAGTTTAATGGATTAAAAGTTTGTTATTGATAACAAAACAATAGATGACAACTCCATTCATTTTATATTTGGCGCCTTCTTGTGTTTTTCCTGCGCCTTGGTAATCAATCTGTTGTGTTCATACTACTATTATAATCAGCACCCGTCTGTGATTCATGTCACACTTCAGACGGATAAAAAAGGACATAAAAAAAGACGACTTTCGTCCGCCCAGCTTTACATGGTCCCAATTAATATACGTAACCCGCAGGAATATTCACCGACTAGGTCGAAATTAATATGTTAGCATTTGAAAGAGTAGAGGACATAATTATGTGGGGAATAGGTAAAAGAGATTTCGTTCTGTTCTTGTTGGCCAGCGCAGCTTTAGGAATGACTCAAAGCATTGATACTTCTTTTTTCAATAACTTTTTGAATGATAATTATCATCTGACGATCACCCAGAGAACCTTGTTGGAGATTCCTCGGGAATTTCCAGGGTTCGCAGTTGTTTTTGTGACCGGTCTTTTATTTGCTTTTGGAGATCTGCGGACCGCTGCCGTTGCGAACCTTCTTGGCGGGCTGGGGGCTCTTGGTCTAGCTTTTTGGTCACCGGAATATCTACCCATGATTGGCTGGCTGACAGTCTACAGCATGGGGCAGCATTTATTCATGCCCATGTCCAATAGTATTGGCATGAATCTAGCCTCCGACGGTCATATCGGAAGGCGCTTAGGTCAGATTAACGGGGTAAACACTGCGGTATTTCTAGTCACTAGTTTGATCACCGCTTTCCTATTTAGGATCATCAATATTGACTATCATTTGGCCTTCTCGTTTTCGGCTGGAGCTTTCTTCCTGTCAGCGGTGCTTATTCTATGCATGACCCCTCACTCTGGAAAGAGAACGGGGAAACGCTTTATTTTACGCCAGGAATATAAGGTTTTTTATGGTCTGAATATCCTTTATGGTGCTAGAAAACAAATCTTTATTACGTTTGGGCCTTGGGTACTCATTAAGGTATTTGAGCAAGGTGTTGCTACGTTTGCCGTTTTAAGCTTCCTTATTGCTGGAATCGGGATTGTCTTCAAGCCCTTCATCGGTCACCTAATTGACAGCGTTGGCGAACGATTTATTCTGGCAGGAGAAGCCATTACTTTAATCTTCATCTGCCTAGGTTATGCTTTTACTGAAGGGCTACTATTCACTATGGGTCTTGGGACCATGACACTCTATGTCATCTGTGCTCTGTTTATTCTAGATCAAGTCCTCGCTTCAGTGAGTATGGCCAGAGCAACCTATCTAAGAAAAATAGCTTTAAGCGCTGACGATGTTTCGCCAACGCTGTCCATGGGCATGACGATGGATCACATGGTCTCCATGTTTGTACCGTGGTTGGGCGGGTTTGTCTGGACGGTTCTGGGCTATCAATATGTATTCATATGTGGAGCGGTTATTGCTACACTTAATTTGCTCTTGACGACCAAAATGGAGCCGTTTACTAAACTCCCCGATCATACAGAAGCTGTGGTGTAATAAAGACAGAGGCTGTTAGGACAATATCCTAACAGCCTCTGTCTTTATGAGTGACTAATTCCTAGCCCTTATTCTTTGATTTAGCTAAGCGGGGCAGTTCCCAAAATTCCTTCTTGAGTGGGACTTCGTAAGTAATCTTGGAGTATTTCTCCTTATCATATGTTTGGCCCCTTAAAAGGTCAACTAGAAAACGCTCCCCAGTTGTCTTGTTTTCGATAACGACCATACGACTAGGATTACTCTGTGGTCTTTCCAAAATTTAATCTCCTATCTTAATCAATTTAGAATCTAATTATTTTTCACCCTGTGTTAGTATTCTAGAAATCTAAACAGAATCCCTTCTGTCTATAATATATCATTGCCAATCTGGAGATAATATATAGGAATCTTGTCTATCGTCAGGCGATTACGTGCAGAAAGCAGGGCCACCATGGAAGGTTCTTGGATCTCTCTATTACCGTTTCTAGTAGTTATTCCCGTTGCAATTCTATCCAAGCAAGTTCAACCGGGCTTGTTCATGGGTTTAATTTTAGGAAGTTATCTCATCCAACCAGATCTCTTTGGTGGGGTTAAAACACTCATCGCCTACTTAGTCGATAACTTGGTTGAAACGAACAATATTCGCATTATTATCTTTCTTTATGTATTTGCTGGACTGATTGGGTTAACAAAAATGACCGGAGGCATTAAAGGGTTCGTTAATTTTGTGGGACGCAAAGTGAAAACTGAACGAGCTGCTATGCTGCTTATTTGGTTTTCTACCATTGGGACCTTTAACAACCCTAATTTTCGGATTATGACCATTGCACCCATTATGAAACTACTAAAGCAACGTTTATCTATTTCTACGCACAAGCTAGGTTTTGTCATTGAAGTGACCTCAAATCCCGTGGTGGTGCTAGTACCCATAGCGACTGCTTTTGTTGGCTACATGGTTTCTTTGACAGGAACCGCCTTGCAACTCGTCGGTATCGATGAAAATCCCTACAGTGTTTATATCAGAAGTATTCCCTATAATTTCTTCTCTATTGTAATAATTGGAATAGGAATTTATTATAGCTTCTTTCATGAATTTTCTAGCGCTGTGTCCGACAAAGTTCAAGACCCTAAGGCACAACAGGATGAGGAAAATCTGCAGAAGTGTCTACAGGCTTATGAAAAGGAGATTCCAAGTAAACCTTGGAACCTCCTTTTACCCCTTGGCGTTGTCTTAGTGGGCACTCTGTTTTTAAGTTGGTGGGATGGACATGTTCAGGCAAGTAGCTTTTTCGACGCCTTTATTAAAGCAGACGCCTTGGGGGTTATGTTAGAAGCCTTATTTATTACGTTGATTTTAGCGCTCGTGTTCTTCGTCGTTCAGGGCTTCAGTGTTGGGGAATTAGTCACTCATTTTATCGATGGGGGCAATGAAATCCTGTCCGTCATTGTCATGTTGGCCTTGGTCTGGGCATTATCTGCGGTCTCTGAAGATTTGGGATTCTCCAATTTTATCGCCTCACAATTGATTGGTTGGATCCCCCCCGTGTTGATTGCGCCGGTCGTCTTTGTCTTAGGAAGCTTACTGGCTTATTTTATCGGGTCTTCATGGGGAACCTGGGGCTTGTTAATGCCCTTGGCCGTAACCCTCGCTCATCAGACTGGATCAAGTATTGTCTTAGTGATCGGTGCTGTGTTTGCGAGCGGTACGTTCGGCGCTTTCGCCTCTCCGTTGAGTGATAATACTGTCACGCTCTGTGCAATCCTCGATCTTCCGGTGATCGACTATGCTCGCTCAAAGTTAAAACCGTCGTTAATCGCAGCCGGAATAACAACGGTTTTATATGGAGTTTTCTCGCTCTTGCTTTAAAAATACCATCTTTTAATTAAGCCACGCTTAGTCGGGTAATTTTGCGAGAGCTTTTTTATTACAGACAATCACCAATATATCCTTTTCCCCGATGACCGCCTCCGCCCCAGGTGAAATAACAATTTCCTCTCGACCTTTTCTAATCGCCACGACGTTGATATCATAAACTGCCCGGAGATTGAGCTCTTCTATGGATTTATTGACGAACAGGGATGGCGCGATGATTTCAAAAATGCTGTAATCTAAGGATAATTCTATAAAGTCCATGACATTGGTTCTAATAAGGTTGTTGGCCAGACGAATCCCCATATCTTGTTCCGGATAAACAATTTTATCGGCGCCAATCTTTTCCAGTACTTTTCCGTGCTGAACCGATTGGGCCTTTGCGACGACATAGGGAAGTCCCATTTCTTTGAGCATGAGGGTAATCAGTATATTGGCTTCCAGATCATCGCCGATAGCTACAACCGCTACATCGAAATTCCGCACGCCTAAAGCCCGCAACGTTTCCTCATCACGTGCATCGGCCTGAACCGCTTGGGTCACATCATTCATGATGTCATGAACAGCTTGTTCGTTCTTGTCTAACGCAAGGACTTCGTGACCTAATGAAGTGAGTGTTTGGGCTACACTGGTTCCAAAGCGCCCTAAGCCTATCACCACAAATTGTTTACGCACGTAATTTATCCCCCTAACCAATCATGATTCGTTCATCTGGATATTTAATCTGGCCCGCTTGTTTGTTGCTTTTCCGGGATAGCACAAACGCTAAAGTTAACGGACCGACTCGCCCTGCAAACATCGTAAAGATAATTGCAATTTTACCAACATAGGTCAGATGAGGCGTGAGTCCTAAAGAAAGGCCCACCGTCCCAAAGGCGGACGTTACTTCGAAAAGCACCGTCATTAAATCGACTTTTTCAGTGTGTGAAAGGATTGATAATATAAAAAAGAGTAAAATTGCCGCAGACGTTGCGATAACCCAAGCTTTTTGTATGACATCCTTAGGGATGGTCCGTCCATCTAAGGAAACATGAGGCTCACTGCGATAGGTACTCAACACTGATAAAACCATCGCCATAAACGTCGTTGTTTTAATTCCTCCCCCTGTTGACCCGGAAGAAGCTCCAATAAACATGAGTACGATCATAGTGAGTAACGTGGTATCATACATCCCTGCTATATTGATGGTGTTAAATCCTGCCGTTCGAGGGGAAACTGATTGGAAGAAGGCAGCCAAAATCTTTGTTCCTAAAGGCAGTGGTCCTAAGGTCTCTGGATTTGTAAATTCCATGATTAAAATAAACACTGCCCCTAATAAGATCAGGGTTCCGGAAACCTTTAGAACAATTTTTGTATGAAGTTTAAACTTTTTCCCGGGTGTCAGGAGATCGGCTAAAACAACGAACCCTAATCCCCCGCAAATAATTAAGCACATCATGGTGACATTGATAATGGGATCTCCGACGAACGCTGTAAGACTAGAGAAATTACCAAAGAGATCAAAACCCGCGTTATTAAAGGCTGAGATCGAGTGAAAAACCCCATAATACAGCGCCTTACTCCATCCAAAATCGGTATGCCAACGCAGGGTTAGAATGAGGGCACCCACCGCTTCAATGGCAAAGGAAATCTGCAGGACAGACTTTGTTAATCGGACGATCCCTTCGACCGAAACCTGATTCAGCGCTTCTTTCAGCAACAATCGTTCCTTGATGGTAATTTTTTTTCGTACAATCATGGCGAACAGGGTAGCAAAAGTCATGAAGCCAAGTCCACCCACTTGAATTAACAAGAGAATGACCCATTGCCCAAAGTGCGTAAAGGTTGTCGCGGTATCCACAACCACGAGCCCTGTAACACACACTGCCGAGGTTGCTGTAAAAACGGCATTCAAGAAAGGTAAGCCTAAGCCATTCTGAGTTGCTTCCGGTAAGGTCAGTAATAACGAGCCGAACAGAACAACTAGCCCAAATCCCAAAACTAACACTCGTGATGGTGTCATCATTTTCCCTGGTGTATTCAATCCTTTTTTCCTCCACGGCTTTTCTTCAGCAGATCATGTTTCAACTTTCGCCTCGTAATTTTCTCAATTCAAAAGTAACGCTTCTAAACTGGATTATTCTATCATACTCCAAACTAGACCTGATAGAAAGACTAAAATATGCGCTTTATTAATTTATCCAAAAGGAAAATATATAATCTCACTGGCTTGCGTAAAAATAAGATTTAAAGCGGCTTAAACCCTAATAATAACGCAATATTCAGTACTTGACCACCAGGTCAATCGGTAGTATAATGACGCCATAATCGACCGTATGGTCAACCAGGATGAAGGAGGTTAAATTAAATTGAATACCATTGAAATTAATAACCTTACCAAGACTTATGGTAAAGCGAGAGGCATAGAAAATGTAAGTTTCAAGGTTGAAGAAGGAGAAATCTTCGGCTTCATAGGCCCCAATGGAGCGGGAAAATCGACAACGATTAGGACGCTTCTGGCCTTAATTCATCCCACGAGCGGTAGCGCTACTATTTTTGGCAAGGACTGTATCAAATTCGCGCCTGAAATAGCCAAGGAAATAGGGTATTTGCCCTCAGAGGTATTTTATTACGATAACATGAGAGTGATTGATCTTTTGAAGTATTCGGCGAGTTTTTATAAAAAGGATTGCACTAAACGAATCAATGAGTTATCCGAAATAATGGAACTTGATCTTAAGAAGAAAATTGATGACTTATCTTTTGGCAATAAAAAGAAAGTCGGCATTATCCAAGGTCTGCTTCATGAACCGAAACTGATCATACTCGATGAACCCACCAGCGGTTTAGACCCTCTGATGCAACGAAAATTCTTTGCCTTGTTGCAAGAGGAGAATAATAAGGGTGCTACAATCCTCTTCTCCTCTCATATTTTAGGTGAAGTTCAAAAAATGTGTAATCGCGTTGCAATCATTAAGGAAGGGAAAATCATAACCGTTGAAAAGATCAGCACTTTAGAAGAAAACACCTATAAAAAATTTAGATTAGAGATGAAGTTAGTCTTAGATAAAAAATACTTTAAGATGAGTGGTGTTAGTAATTTAGAGTCAAAGGACAATGTTATTAGCTTTTTGTTCAAAGGTAACCTTAATCTAATCATGAAAAGGATTTCAGAGTTGGAAATCTCTAATATCTGGATAGAGGAGCCCGACCTTGAAGAAATCTTTATACATTATTATGTAAAGGAGGACTAAGGGGCATGAATATGTTTCTACATGAATTAAAGGCCTATAGGAAATCAACGATCACTTGGACGCTTGCCTTAGTGTCGGTGGTGATTGTGTTTCTTTCAATGTTTCCCGCTATTTCCAGGGAAGCCGAAGTGTTTAAAGAATTAATTATGGGTTTTCCCGAGGCACTTAGAATGGCCTTAGGGCTGTCTGTGGAGAATATAGGGTCAATTTTAGAATTTTATTCTTATATCTTCTTATATATTTCACTGATCGGAGCAATTCAAGGGATGAACTTAGGTGCGTCCATTGTCTCTAAAGAAATCCGTGAAAAAACAGCTGATTTCCTATTAACAAAACCTGTTACCCGTACAAAAGTTATGACTTCCAAGCTTTTGGCGGCCTTAACCTGCTTGGTCATCACGAATATATTTTATTTAGTCGCTGCTTCCGTCATGGCCAACTTGGTAGAGACAAAGGCGTTTAGTATGAAAATATTTTTGTTGCTATCTCTGACATTGTTCTTCCTTCAGCTAATGTTCCTGGCCTTGGGGATCATCATTTCTGTTGTGATTCCTAAAACTAAATCAGTCCTGCCCCTCTCTTTGGGCACTGTATTCGCCTTCTTCATCGTTGGGGCTTTAACCTCGACAACGGGAGATCAGGCTTTACGGTATCTTACGCCGTTTAAGTATTTTGATTTTTCCTATATCGTAAAAAATTCCAGCTATGAGTCTTCCTTCATGATTGTGGCTATAGGTTTTATTACGATCGCGATTATAGCGAGTTATTTAATTTATACCAAGAGGGATATCCACTCTGCGTAAGCTCGATCCATCAGTTCAGCGGTAGGAGGTTAACTTATGAATGTGTTTATGAGAGAAATGAAAGCGAATAGAAAAGCCCTTATCATCTGGAGTATTGGTGTCTTCTTAATGGTTGCAAGTAGTATGGTAAAATATGCTGGTTTGCAAGCCTCAGGTCAATCAATCAATGACTTACTCGTTAGCATGCCTCAATCCCTAAAAGCTATTATGGGTATGGGTACCTTCGACTTATCGACGGCCAACGGTTATTACGGAGTCCTTTTTATTTACTTGGCCATGCTGGCTACGATTCATGCTACAATGCTTGGTGCAACGATCATCTCCAAGGAAGAACGAGATAAAACTTCTGAGTTCTTGTTTCTAAAACCTATTTCTAGAAGTAAAATTATTACGGCAAAATTATTAGCAGCTTTTGTCAACGTCGTCATCATTAATCTTGTGATGCTAGTTTCCTCCATCCTTATGGTACAAAAATATAACCATGGTGAAGCGTTCATTGGTGAGATAACACGATTGATGCTTGGAATGTTTATCTTACAACTCATATTTTTGTTAATTGGTACCGCTTTGGCAGCGATCAGTAAGCATCCCAAGACAGCCCCATCCCATGCTACAGGGATACTCTTGTTCACCTTTATATTATCTATGGCGATCGATATGAACAGCAGGATAGAAAATCTTAAATATCTCACTCCTTTCAAATATTTTGATGCAAAAAATGTGAATTCAAGCGTTGGATTCGAACCAGTGTTTGTAATTTTATCGGCTTCATTAATTGTAGTGCTTCTTAGTACGACCTATGTATTCTATAGAAAAAGAGACTTAAATGTATAACATGAATGTCGGACCTTCAGAAAATATATCTTCGTCATTTATATACTTTTTGATGACTAGTACAAGGAGAGGGAAAATTTGTACCAAAGTTTTGAAAACTTAAGTGAGGAAAAAAGGCAGAGAATCCTAGAGGCGTGTATCCTAGAGTTTGCTGAAAAAGGGTATGAAAAGGCTTCGACTAATGCCATAGTCAAGAATGCAGAGGTTTCTAAGGGAATCCTATTCCACTATTTCGGCAATAAAAAAAGACTGTATCTATATATTGCTGAGTATTGTCTCCAATATCTAATGACCGAGTATCGAAAATATCCTCTACAAAAAGCGGGGGATATTTTCGATCGGATCCTAGAGTTCGGAGTTATTAAACTCAAAATTACGCATGCGAACCCCAATATCAGTCAGGTTATTGTGCATGCCTTTATGAATACCCCCGAGTGTGTTCGCTCTGAGCTCCAAGAACAGTACAAAAAGGCAGCTGACCAGTTAATGCCTTCAATTTTTAAGGACATTGATCTCTCTAAGTTCAGACAGGGTGTAGATCCTAAGAAAGCGCTAGAAATAATAATGCTTTTTTTAGAGGCTTTACAAGGAAAATACACCAAAGCGTATAAAGGACGAGAGCAGGATTTGTTAGGGGATGTCGATAAGATCATGGAAGACTATACGCAATATATTGCGATTTTGAAATATGGTCTATACGACCAACAGTTTACATAATAACAACCATACTAATAGTATGGTATTATTAAAGGTGGTGGTCTTCATAGTGGTAAGTATTTTGGGTGGCATTGTCCTTCTAGTTATAGTAATTTTGATTTTCACCAGTGTCATGGGCCTTAATAAAAGTCGCGAAGGTAGCGAACAATCTTTGGAAGGAGGGCAAGAAATGATTAAAACTGTCTATGTTTACCTGATTCTGTTTGCCACGTTAATGATGGCAATTGGCGGCACTGTGGCTGCTTTTATGGCTGTTGCGGATATTGTTTCTCCCCCCCCCTATTATATGAGTTTCGAGCAATATACGATGCAACCCCAACAATATAAAGGTGAGATCGCGCCTGCTGTCCCCTATCCAGCACAAACATTAACCCCCTCGGAACTTAAGAGCCGCTATGATCAAACCGTGATTGATGAAAGATCCATTACTAAGCAGAGAGCTGTTAATAGTCTGATCAAGAGCTTTGGTTGGATCATCGTTCCCCTCCCTATTTTTCTTTTCTTCTCAAACAGGCTGAAAAAACAACCTGTTCAGTGAGCTAGTTTTAGATAAGGTGAACATCGTTTAATGATCTTGATCCCGTTGAAGATAATTCAGCGGGATTTTATAATTTCTTTGACGTATAATCCAAGATGAACACGTCTAAAGGGTGTAGGGTAAAAGGGCGGTGATGGGTATTTGCAAAGATAACGAATTAATTAGAAGCATACTTGAAGGAAATAGCGAGCGATATGACGATATCGTGGAGCGCTATCAGGCAGGGTTATACCGTACCGCTTTTTACTATACCCAAAGCGTTGAAGACGCCCGTGATATAACCCAAGAAATTTTCATAAAAGCCTACAATAGTCTCGCAAGCTTCAAACAAAATTCCACGTTTTCTACTTGGCTCTACCGAATTGCTGTGAACCATTGCATCGACTGGACCCGGAAGAATAAGCCACTTCTTGAAGAAAGGCCTTGTGTCGATCATCTCTGTGCTAAAGAAGGGAGCCCAGAGGATCTGTTCCTTCAACAAGAAATTACCTCTGAGGTTCACGCTGCAGTCAGTAGCCTGCCAACGATCTACAGCACCGTCCTAATTCTATATTATTTTGAAGATTTCAGTCCCCAACAGATCGCTGACATCATGGACACTCCCAAAAGAACGGTCGAGACTCGGTTGTTCAGAGGTCGAAACCTATTAAAAGACAAACTACATCCTTTATTGTCGGGAGGTGAAAGCCATGACTTGTTATCGAAGCCGAGACAACTGGCATAGCTACGTTAAAAACAGTTTGAGCGAAGCGGAACTAGAAACGATTACCACCCACCTAACACAATGCCCTGAATGCCGGGATCTAGTTTCAATCATCCACGAAACTGCCGACTTCTTAGCAAAGACTCGAATCATCTTCAGCCCTCCTGCTTCAATGAAACTCAATGTCATGAGCGCTATCGACAGTAACAGGTATAAGAAAGTTAGTTCCCATGTCTTTGAGCTGAAAAACTGGGGTTTCAGCATGGTGGCTGGGGGACTGCTCCTTCTAGCACTAAATTTAACGTCCTTGGCTCCAACTTTACAGAGTGGTCAAGTTGCGGAATTCTTCGATAAGATCAGTCATGCGGCTTACGCTGCCATGATGAAGATTGAGACGATCACACAGGCTACCCGAAAGTGACCCTTAAACAGACTCTAGAAGGAGGCAAACCCATGAAATGTAAATATCATCCCGCTCAAGAAGCTCAGTCCATTTGTGAGAAATGCAAACAACCGATCTGTTCAAATTGTACGATCAAGGTAGGCGATAAAGCCGTTTGCCGTCACTGTGTTGAACAGAATCTCCTTTCAGAACAGCCTATGCTTCTTAAGCGATCGTTTTCAAGTAAACTCCTATTTTTCATTTTCAGCCTCATCCCAGGTGCGGCACACATGCATATGGGTCTTTTCCGACGTGGCCTGCAGTTGATGATCATCACCTTTGGTGGAACCTCCCTGATCAGTTTTATCGGTTTGGATTTTCTGATTCCTATCGTGTTGATCCCTGCTTGGTTTTTCAGCTTTTTTGAAAGCCACCATTTGAGAAGACAACTGGTAAAAGGGCAAATCATTAGCGACGATGATCTCTTTAACCGCCAAATATTTGATTATACACCGTTTCTTATAAACCGTCGTTTAATCGGATTCTCCATTATTATTCTGGGTATTTTTAGTCTTTTACATGAGCTGGAGCGGTCTTCTGTTTTTAATCGTTTATTAGGGAACTGGTATTATGTTTATGACTTACTTAAGGGCAGCGTAATACCTCTCTGCTTGGTTCTAGGCGGTATCTACCTGATCGCAAAAACAAAGAAACCGACAAAACCGCGCTCCGACATCAACAACGATTAATTCAGATAAGCCTCACGGTGACCATTTGCTTGAATTAGTTTAAGTACCTCCTCTATAATCCTCTCAGCGAATTGGTAAAATATATTGTATTTTTAGTCCATGAAGCGTAACCCCAACATTATAAAGGGTACTATAATATCACATTAAAAAAGGTAAGGTCCCAGCATTTCGCCGGAACCTTACCTTTTTATCGTTCTACATCAAATATATAACACCTTGAGATCCTCAAACCTCAAGGTGTAATTTATTCATTGAGATGGTGCCGATGACCGGAATTGAACCGGTACGGGCTGTTAAGCCCGCGGGATTTTAAGTCCCGTGCGTCTGCCAGTTCCGCCACATCGGCATGAATTGTTTGGAGGCGGCACTCAGATTTGAACTGAGGAATAGAGGTTTTGCAGACCTCTGCCTTACCACTTGGCTACGCCGCCATGAAAAATGATTGTGGAGCGGGTGGCAAGAATCGGACTCACGACTTTCACCTTGGAAAGGTGACACTCTACCACTGAGTTACACCCGCAAATAGATTGGTGATATATATATTAAGCCTGAGCCTTTGCTCTAGGACATAATACCTTGGTTGCGGGGGCCGGATTTGAACCGACGACCTTCGGGTTATGAGCCCGACGAGCTACCACTGCTCCACCCCGCGACAGACCTCTTGACCAACAGGTCATAATTGAGTGCAATACTTATCTACGTGCTACCAACTTATCCAGTATCTTATACAATAGTTTAGTAAAAGGTACTTTGTCTATTAAAGTAGTAGCGATACAAAGGGGGACTACCCATAAGATAGTCCCCTATGTTTGTTTACCTGGCGATGACCTACTTTCCCAGGGGCTTGCGCCCCAAGTATCATCGGCCCTGGAGGTCTTAACTTCCGTGTTCGAGATGGGAACGGGTGGAACCCCTCCGGCATGATCACCAGATGTCTGAGAAACAAGTATTCTAGCGAACGCTGTTCTCTCAAAACTGCATAGAGAAGGTATCACTAGTAAAAGTCGATTAAATTTGAGCCACTTACCCCTAGAGTAGTGATCTCGAAGTTTTTCTGCTTGCGGCTTAGTCCTTGCGAACTACGCACCCCAAACTTTGAACCTCGAAGTTAGGTCAAGCCCTCGACCTATTAGTACCAGTCAGCTCCACACGTCACCGCGCTTCCACACCTGGCCTATCAACCTGATAATCTTTCAGGGGTCTTACCCGGTTACCCGGTGGGAAATCTCATCTTGAGGTCGGTT
>DASRMG010000200.1:0-10736 GCA_035648035.1 Desulfosporosinus sp.
AGAGGAAAGAGTCAGCGCTCGCTGAAACGGCAGCCCTGTTAGTTCTAAGAAAAAACATTCATGCGATTTGGGGACCAAAGGACGAGGAAGCCTAACCAGCACTGTGAATCGCGACATAATTATTAAGCTGGTAGAAGAAGCCGTAGTAAGCGGAGCACGCCAACAGTTGGCTTGTGAAGAGATTGGCATATCTGTACGAACATTACAACGCTGGTGTAAGGAGGGGGCACCTGAAGCAGATCGACGACCCTTGGCGAAGCGCCCTGAACCAGCGAATAAACTCACGGTATCCGAATGCAAAGACATTATGGAAATAGTTAACCAACCTGATTATCAAAGTCTGCCACCCAGTCAGATTGTCCCGATTCTTGCGGATCAAGGTGTCTACATCGCCTCCGAGTCAACCTTCTACCGAGTCATGCACGAAGCGGGTGAACAGAACCATCGTGGCCGTTGTAAGGCACCCTCCAGCAAGCCAAAATCAACGCATTGTGCCACCGAACCCAATCGCGTTTGGACGTGGGATATTACATATCTTCCCGGACCTGCTCGGGGACTTTACTTCTATTTATATCTCATCCTAGACATCTTTAGCCGAGACATAGTCGGGTGGGAAGTCTGGGTTGAAGAATCGGCGGAAAACGCCAGTCAACTCATTCGGCGCGCAGTAATGGCTCAGAATATAACCAGGCAAGAAGGTCTCTTGGTGCTGCATTCTGATAATGGAAGCCCGATGAAAGGCTCATCCATGCTGGAAACACTCTATCAATTAGGCATTACGCCTTCAAGGAGTCGCCCCAGAGTTAGCAATGACAATCCTTATTCGGAGTCCATTTTCCGAACCTGCAAATACCGTCCAAACTACCCAATTGGAGGTTTCCCTACTATTAATGATGCCAGAACATGGGTCAAGGAATTTGTTCATTGGTATAACTACAACCATCATCATAGTGGGATAAAATTCCTTACGCCACACCAACGTCACAGCGGACAGGGTGAAGAAATACTTAAGAAACGGCACCTGCTCTATGAGGCGGCGAAAGCTCGACATCCGCTACGCTGGACACGTCAGACGAGGGACTGGACTCTGATCAATGAAGTATGGCTTAATCCTGAGAAATCTCAGGTTGAAGATATAGCAGAATCGGAAACAACAGGGTAATAGTTTATTTGGTCAAATGCGACAACTATCTTGACAATCGCCGATTGTGAAAAAGATTAGAAAGGAAACATGGAGGAGTACTGGCATCTCAAAACATAATTTAAAGCAGTCTATATTGATAGGAACGATACTGGCACTCATTACCGTAGCCGAAGTTTTATTATCTAGTTCAAAAAGCTTAATGCTTATTGCACAGAATTTAACTTTAAGCTCCTTATGGGCATTAGTTTATTATGCAGTTGTAGGATTCTGTGAAGAGTTTATGTTTAGGGGATATTTGCAAACACGTTTGATGGGATGGATTGGTATATGGAAGGGATGGATATTGACTTCAATATTTATGGCACTGATTCACATTCCTCAACGAATGGCAACGGGATTATCACTTCAAGAAGCGATCACAAGTGCAGCCTTACTAATACCAATAAGTTTAATGTTGGGTTATATATTGATCAAAACTGAAAATATTTTAGCTCCAGGTATTTACCATACGTTTGCAAATTGGGTGGGTGTATTAATGTAATATTTTACTGGCCATTTGTTGTCCTCTGCTGCGTAAACCTATTTCACAGCACTGATAACGCGGATTTTCAACCATAGGTTGAGTTTGCAAGAATCTCAAATGTTGAGTTATTGATACGCTCTTTTTAAAACTATAAAATGAACCTATAAAGGAGCGTGAAGGATATGAAGGATGCATTGTCTAAAAATATTCTCAGATATCGTAAGGAGAAAGGGTTCACACAAGAGGATCTTGCTAAACAGCTTGGACTAACATTTCAAGCTGTTTCAAAGTGGGAAACAGCTCAGACCTTACCTGATATAACGTTGTTACCGAGGTTATCACAAGTGCTGGATATAAGTGTTGATAAGCTCTTAGGTTATGTTTCTAATGGCAAACAAATAACCATCTATGAGGAAGAATATAAGGCCCAGGAATACTATTGGGGTGTTACACCTTCAAGTATGTGTTTAAGTGTACTTGATTTGTTGCCACCATCTACACATTTAAAGATACTAGACGTTGGTTGTGGTGAAGGTAAAGACTCCGTATTTCTTGCACGAAATGGATATGATGTAACCGCGTTTGATGTTTCTGATGCTGGCATTGAAAAAACAAAACGACTTGCTGATAAGGTTGGTGTTCAAGTAAAAGTTTTTAAGGCGGATCTTCTGGATTTTCGCTTGGATACAAATTTTGATATTATTTTTTCAAGTGGTGTTTTGCATTATATTAATAAGCCATTGCGGGAAGAAATATTTAGCAACTATAAACAGTTTACTAACCCTAATGGGCTGCACGCTTTAAATGTGTTCGTTAACAAACCGTTTATAAGCCCAGCTCCTGAAAAAGAGCCTACAGCGTGTAAATGGGTTTCAGGCGAACTATTTACGCATTATCATGATTGGCTAATTCAAGAATGTTCAGAAGTAATTTTTGACTGTAATTCCTCAGGTATACCACATCAGCATGCAATGAATAAGATTATTGCTCGAAAATGTAGAATAGGTTTAGAGTTCAATAAACGATAGCTCCAGCGTTCTGAAGTGAAAGTAACATGATAATGCCAAGTTGCTATGGCTAATTTGGAATCTCCGGTACTGGCTAATCTGAAACGACAGAGTGTCATTGGTTTCTTGTAAGTAGATGCCTTAGCACAGCGTAGATAATTATAGTGCCAACAACCAAGCCTATTATTAAGTCGATTTTATCAGAACTGAAACCGGTAAGAACACTAATGATCCCTATTACAATTGTTAGGCCTATCAAATATAATATTTGCATAAAAATTTGCTTAAGACATCCTTGTTTAGGTGGATTCCATTCAGGGGGTATTTCGGATGCCTGCTGTGTTTCAACTGAAGTCCCATCAACGATGCAGTCGTACTTAAACTTAGTACCATCTTTGCCATATTGGGTCACTAGCACACATGTATGTGAGTTTATTTTAAATGTAAGTTTATCCCCTTTTTCAATGATTGCCCTCAGCGCGTTTATGGTTTTACCATCGAGTTTCACATCGTATTTTCTTACCATAGTTCCATGGTTTAAGGTAATTCTATGCTCGTTGTCTTCGAGCCTAACTAACCATTGCTTTTCTGGCACCAATTACACCCGCATTTCATATTAATAAATCCAATATTAATATAGCTTTGTTCATCTGTAAACGAAATATACCAATTGTATCTATTGTTAATCACCCGATCATAACGGGACAGGAGGCGTTTCTAGTCCTAACTTTACAAATTGCATCCGTCCATGATTTAGAATCGTTAGCTCAGCTCTATGCAGAACTAGTTGATGAGCAAACTGATTTTTGTAGGATGAGAGAGAATTTTAAATTAATGGAGTCAAATCCTAATTATATAGTCTTGACCGCCAAAGATGACAACTTAGTAGTTGGCTCAGCAATGGGGGTTATTTGTCTAGACTTAGTTGGTAAGTGCATACCATTTATGGTCATTGAGAATGTTGTGGTGAAGATAGCCTGGCGTGGAAAAGGAATTGGGGCAAAGCTTATGGGAGAAATAGAGGGAATGGGCCGTAAAAGAAAATGTTATTACACTATGTTCGTTTCTGGATCTCATCGAAAGGATGCGCACCGGTTTTATGAATCTATTGGCTACGACTTAGAATCTGTCCAAGGATTTAAGAAGTATCTGTGAGCTCAATCTATATTAATTAAATAGTTGCTCAGGCTACTACAGTCCACTCGGGCCTACCTCACAGGTCCACGACCGCTCGGCCATGCGCGTACGGGTGCTAAGGAACCCTGTTTTATTTGCTCAGTTGCGGGCCAGCTAATACTGCAGCAAAAAAAACAGCGATTGAAAAGGACAGAGCTGCTAGTCATTCTGCTTGAATTATGAGCGGCAGCACAGTCCACTCGGGTTTGAGTTACAGGTCCAGGACCACTTGGGCTTGCGTCACAAGCACGTGCAGACTCGCCGCTCGACTGGCACTACCTCCTGCGTCGGTGCGCCTGCCGAGCTAGTTCGACCGTCCAGAAAGCACGGTCTCCTGCGTCGGCCACGCTTTCTGATCTCCATCTACCAGAGCGGCATTTCCATCCTACAGTAAAGGTTCGGCCTGCGGACCGTCCACGTGCGAATTCCCTCCTGCGTCGGTCATATGCACGTGGGGACGGGGGCCGCGAATTCCCTTCTGCGTCGGTCATGCGCGGACAGTCAATGGATACCCTGCTTTATTTGCACGGATCTCTAGCTGACAATACTGCAACAATATAAACAGGAAATATAGGGGCTAGACTGTCAGGCATTCTGTGAGTTTTGTGTAGCAGACCGGTTCTCTTGGGCACATATTACTGGCCGATACTGCTCGCTTTCTGCGTAGCCATGAAGGTTACGTTCATGTTCACAGCATTGTTACACCCTGATTCGGGCATGCGATGCAGGATATTTAGGTTCACCGTTCTTCAATGCTTGATTTTAGATAGTTAATACGTAAGCACCAGTGGGATAAGAGGGAACTGAGTCTCTCATAGTTCTAAATGAAACAGAAGTAGGGTGCAGGTCTTGGTTGTCCTATACTGCATTTTGGCACTTCTATGGGTCACTGGACGGACCAGGCCACACGGACAAAGAAGTGTGGCCTGCCAGTGGGTTCATGGCCTACGGCCATTTGGAATCCGTGCTGTGGTTATTTGATTGGCCTTCAGACGTTATGCGTAAGTTAGTGGTCCTGCGGGAATGTCTGAGCGCGACATACCGCAGGTGTAGGGAACGGCCGGACAGTACTGAAAAACCCACCCTTCTCATGCATGTCTTAGAACGCCGAAGCAGGGACGTTAAGAAGAACCCTGTTTTATTTGCTCTCTTATGGGTTGCCTAATGCTGCAGCAAACAAAACAGCGATTGAACTGGCAGAGCTGCTCATATACTGAATGCTGATGAGCGGCAGCACTGCCCACTCTGGGCAAGAGTCACGGGTATAGGACCGATCGGGCAGAGTCATCGGTTGTTAAGGTGAGCTTTTTTATTTGCTCAATTGTGGGCCGCTTAACAATGCAGCAAACAAAACAGCGATTAAACAGGACAGAGCTGCTAGTAATCCGGATTGATACTATGAGCGGCAGCACAGCCCTTGGGCATGCGTAAAAAGTGCGCTTACAATCTCCACCCGAACGGGGACTACCTCCTGCGTCGGTGCGTTTGGTGAGCTAGTTCGAACCCCCAGAAATGCATATGAGCGCTGCTAGTTCACCTTTGGTTTTATTATTCTTATGGAGGAAAATGAAAGAATAATGTTGAAAGTAATTTTAGAAGTATATTACATGGTGAATAGTAAAGTCTCGATCTACCGATGTATAGTCCTTACGTATCCTCTCACTTTTGCGTGACAATACGTAACGTTGCCAAACTGAGGGGTACTAATGTCGTAAAGCACTTGACAACCATAGAATCATATCTTTCAACTAAATAGTGTAATTGAGTTAAGGAATTTCGGCATTGTACAAAAAAACTATTAGCAAATAAAAGTGGAAGGAGGGCATTGTATGAGTCTATCGAGTATTTCAAATAATGCGCATAACAACAATCCTTTTTCAAAATCAGATATAGGTGCACAATCTGCATGGAAAGGTTTTTCATCACAAACGCTGTATATCGCATCCAGAATAGCATCTGATACCCAAAACCATGATTTTTTCCCTGAAGACATTGAGGATTTGGTTGTAAAAAAAGACGACATTGTTATAGAAGCAATACAGGTAAAAAACATTTCCCGCGATTTATCTCTTTCATCATTGGCCTCTACTAAATCATCTAAAAACGGAGAAGGCTTTTTCAAGAGAGTATGCAGTTTACATGCTTCCTATCCTTCCTTGTCCAAAGTATGCATAACCTACTTCAACAAATTAAATGAAGAATTCACCGGACTTCTCAACGGAAATGAAGATTGCAGAAAATCTATATTGAAAAAGCTCACCGATAACCACGATATTCCGGCAGATTACGCAGAATGGTTGTTGTCATCTTTGGTGTTTGAAAGGGTAAGTGTCGATCAACTTCAAGTCGTAATCTCTGACCAACTGAAAGATTGTGTGCCGATTATGGCGGCACCAGACCTCGCACAATCATTGCTTGTTCAGCATGTTTCCGAGCTTTCAAGAATAAAAGGAAGCACAAATCTCAAACAATGGCAAGAACAGATATACCAAATCGGAACTGATATTGCAGCTATTGACGGATATTATAAGGAGTATCAGAAATCCCTGCTAAGACTGTGTGACCTAACTCTTAATAAAAGCCTCGATCAACTAAAAAATGAATTTGAACAAGGCGTCTCTGCACATCCCGCCCACATTCGTAAAAGTCTGGACTTTCATAGAACAGCTTGGCTCAACAGGATTGCTGAAACGATGGAAAACGATAAGGCCGTTATTGTAAAGGGCGTATCTGGTCAAGGAAAATCAGCACTTTGTTACCGCTACTTAATTGATCATTACCCCGAACAATTGGTCTTTTGCGTTCGCAGGGTTGAATCAAGCAGGCAAGCAGAAAACCTTGCAATCGCACTAAAAGGGATTGCAAAACATACAAATGGCATTATTGTTTATATTGAAGTAAACCCAGGTGAACAACAGTGGGTTCTGCTGATACAGGAATTACAAGCGCGTGGAGTATCCGTCCCAATACTAGCTTCAATTCGTGAAGAAGATTTCAAAATGACCCCAGTTGATGGCAGTTCCGTCAACTACGAATTGATCGAGTTAAACTTATCAAAACAAGAGGCCGAAGCTATATTCGAAGTATCCACTATTACATCTCCACATCCCCAATTCCGAAGCTTTGAAGAAGCATGGACAAGATTTGGCACTGATGGACCATTTATTGAGTTTGCATATTTCCTCACCAATAACCAAACATTGAAGCAACGATTGCAGGCGCAAATTGAAAACCTTCTCCGTGAAAGTCATCCCGACTCTTGGCTTTTGTTGTTACAACTTGTTTGTTTTGCTGGAAAAACTGGCTGTCCGCTTATTTTTGATAATGTAAAGAGAGAAGTGTCGAGTAATAATACATTTGCAGCGATTCAACGACTTAGCAATGAATATCTGATTAGAAGATCAGAAGATGGGTTATATATTGAGGCGCTCCATCCACTACGAGCACAGATAATTTGCAATGTCCTCAGAGAGAAGATTGGCGAGGATTCATCGGCACTGATGCTGTCTGCTCTTAAATGCATTGATAACAATTATACGCAATTATTTTTAATGGATTATTTCTCAAATCACGCATACTCTCCCGATATAATTGCCAAAATCGCGGTTATGGCGCAGCAAGACTGGATTGCTTGCGCAGGAATAATCAAAACCATGCTATGGCTTGATGTAAAGCGTTATGTTGAGCTAAATCATGAAGTAATTGATGACCTAATAAAAAAGAAAGGTAGTGGTTGGTTCACATTCCTGCCACTAGATATTTCCGGATTGGTTCGACCAGATGAATTTATTCTTGAAAGTCTCGCTTCATCACTGCAAAACATTAGAGGAGAAGATATTAAAGCCGAGATCGACAGGATAAGAAAGGCTCTTACCTCTTTACAAATTGATTATGTAGCTACAGACTTGTTGATCGCTAATTGTAGACCTCCTTCACACATCCCAACGGATGATAACGAATGGTCAATGTTTGGCTATTCACTATTCTGGTTTGCAAAACGCAGACGGGAAATAGTTATCCCGTTTACAGTGGAGCAATTATTGGTAAACTTGTTGTCGGGTGACATTAAATCAAGAGCTGATGCAATACTCGGTATCTTTCAACAGAGTCATAGTGATTATTGTGATGCAGCAATCAAAGTGTTATCAACGAGAATGATTGAAGAATATTGCATTGTGCATTTACGCGTTACCGATTCGGAGGTGCAATGCTACTTCGTACCCCCTGTTTTCGACAATCAAAAAACCGTAAATGCCCCCCGGAATTTTAATCATTACTGGAAAATAAAAGTTTTGGACATTCTTAACCATATATATTGCGATAAAGAGTATATCGAGGTTATCTTGGTCGGAGTCGATCTGCTGCAAGACTTAGGTATTGAAGCACTTGACCATAAAGCACGAATTCATAAAAGCAATCGACATAACGCTTGGATCACAGAAATCAATGCATGGGAAAAATCACGAATTGATTATTATTATCGACCCAATTCATGGGAGAACTATATAAATCGAATTGACCAGATACGCAGGATCGCCAGTAAGCTTATATCAGACACAATTGTTTATATTGAGTTTCTATACAAAAAGCAGCGTCACAGCAAAGAGCGATGGGGCAAAATTTTAACAGATGTGAGCAGTCTAAAACAATTGCTTTTTCAAGATGTATTGCTTCCTAAAACTGTAGTTGATAATTATTGTCTTTACCGAGAAGATATGAAGGATGATATTTCAAATTCAACACATAAGGAACCGACTATCCTAGGCTTATCATTCAACCTTTATACAAATCTAAGAAAGAGTTTTGGTGATACATATAGGCAATTAGAGTTATTTTACGATCAGTTTACAGAAGTATTATCAGCCCGCATAAAGAGGCAAGACCTCGATCACATCGAGAACCCTCGTTTGCCTCTCATTAACTTATTTAATTCTGCAAAAGCACTTCGAGAAATGCAAATGGAGTATAACATACTTTTTTTTAATTATCGGACACTTGAAGATGATTTTGAGAAGCAAGAAATCGAAGGAATGCTTACATTGGTAAATATATGGGCACATGTCTTTGAAAATCCCATGAAGGGGTATGCTATTGCCTATGACGCAAAGCAACTATATAGGAAATCGTGTGCCACTATTGAACAAGTTATTAACAAAGCGCTTATCTTGATTAGTGGAGAAGCACATACCATTAATAGTAAAACGTATATTTTGGCTGACTTTAATCCATTGTCAGGGGACATGCTTGAGGACAAATACAAAAAGTTGGTCCTTTTACTACGCGATGTATACAAACAGGCACTCCCATATAATAGCGTTAGGTGGTATTTTGAAACACAAGTGCCTGAATTGATTTATGTTCCAATATATAATGGAGTGCCACTTTCCAGTGGATATAAATTGCCTGCATACAGAATACTGGACGTAATCGAAAGTCAACTATCCACTCCATTATTTCCTGCCGAATTACCAGCTTCACTTTATTCTATCCTAGGTGTAGCCTGTGAAGAGTTAAGTCAATGGCAATTAGCAGCCGGATATTTAGGCACAGTGAAAATGAAGATTACTCAATATAATGATGTCATCAATACACTATCGTCATCAACCGCCATGTGTCAAAGCGGCGTTGTTCAATACATAAGCATATTTTCTAATCACTTGTCAGAAATGGCAACTAAACTTTCGGACAGCATCAAACTTCCTCTAAAAGCTCTTGAACTAGTAGCAGATGAAGATGTTGTAGAGGCTTTCGGGATAATACAGAGCGTTTTTGATGACATGCAAACAGTATACGAGCAAATTTCAACACTTCAGAAAATAGAGGATCTTGAGCAGAAAATATCTAATGCTGTTGGTTGTATGCTGCTCTTACAGCCATATTTATTAATAGGAGCAAGAATTAAGTCTAATAATAAAAATGAAATAATTTCTACTTAATGATCTATATTTATGCGCGTTCTTGGAAGCTTTGGACCGACTAAGTTGGTCCGTTGGAAGTAATCGTGGTCTGACGAAGTGTTAGGACGGTTGTGGTTAGATAGATAGATCTTCCTTGCAGTGCAATTCATAGTTGTTAATAACTCAGTGGAATCCTTCAGATTAAGGGCCGGATGTTTGCTTCTTTAGTAGACAAATCCAGATTCAAGTGTCCTTTACACAAAATATACGAACAGAGCATTTATCCAAACCACCACTAGGTGGTTTTTTCAATACTCACGTTACCCTTAATATTTACGCATAGCAACGAAATAGAAGCTGTAACACAGACCGCCTGGGCTTGCATTCCTTGATAAGATGTTTCTCGTGGTTACGGTTGCAGAGTTTGAGGATTGCGATCTATCACGTACGCACGTTCTAAATATTTGTCGAATAAGATAAAATATTGTCATAATATGTATTGTAATTATCCAACTAATCAGATATAATTAGAACAATGTTGGAACAAGCGTTCTTGGTCGGAGTATTTGTTTCATAGCTATCTTTCCTAAATGAGACTAAGACCGGGGGAGGTGACAAAATGCCTGTTATTAGTTCACAAACTGAATCCGTTATGGTATTAGAAGTTCAAAATGGCTTGACCCCAGCGGGAGGTCCCATCTTATCGAGTCGTAGTATTAATGTTAAGGCTACAGCAACGGATCAAGACATCTTTGATGTGGGAACTGCTATGCAAGCACTTTCTGAATACCCTTTAATCCATGTCATGCGAGAAGATCATTTTGACCTAGCCGAGTAATTGGCCCAAGATTAAGGCTTTTAAGCCGAATGAAAGGAGAAAATAACCATGGCAGTTGGTATTGTATCTAAGAAAGTTCTACGTATGACCTTTACAAATGCCTTAGGGGCTGGGGTAAGTTACTCAGTCATCAATCCTTTGGCAGATTTGA
>DASRMG010000201.1:0-5442 GCA_035648035.1 Desulfosporosinus sp.
AACCGACCTCAAGATGAGATTTCCCACCGGGTAACCGGGTAAGACCCCTGAAAGATTATCAGGTTGATAGGCCAGGTGTGGAAGCGCGGTGACGTGTGGAGCTGACTGGTACTAATAGGTCGAGGGCTTGACCTAACTTCGTCGTTCAAAGTTTGGGGTGCGTAGTTCGCAAGGACTAAGCCGCAAACAGAAAAACTTCGAGATCACTACTCTAGGGGTAAGTGGCTCAAATTCAATCAACTTTTACTAGTGATTCCTTCTCTATGCAGTTTTGAGAGAACAGCGTTCGTAAGAACAAAGATATCTCAGACATCTGGTGATCATGCCGGAGGGGTTCCACCCGTTCCCATCTCGAACACGGAAGTTAAGACCTCCAGGGCCGATGATACTTGGGGCGCAAGCCCCTGGGAAAGTAGGTCATCGCCAGGTAAACATGCGAAAAGACTACCTCATTTATGAGGTAGTCTTTTCGTGTTGCTGAATAATATGTCAATAGATTGTGCTCGGAAGTGGTTCGTTTTATACTCATATTTTGGACAGAATGTAAAAAGGAGCTGTCTTTCAATGAACGTCCTTAGACGTCATTTTGAGACAGTTCCTCTTTATACTTTATGTCAAATACTCGTTGTCAACTCACAGACTGGACGATTCCAACTTATCGGCGTGTTTTTCTTTTTCATGTTTACTAGCGTCATATCCAAAGCGGAACCTCTCGTTGCAAAAGGAACAGTGTGCGAATTTACCATAATCTCCAAGGAGTGTCATAATAGACCACCTCCTTGGGTGCTAGTATTTCCATCAAATTTTATCTTTATACTTGTTTATATAAAGAGTGTGTGCTTACTGCTAAGTTTCTCACACGGAATGACTGTTATGATAATAAGTGTAGCCTGAATATAATAATGTCAATGAACCAATTTTAATGAGATTCAATCATTAAATTCCCACAAAATATCACTGTGTTAGTTTGATAAAAGGAACCAGAGCAGTGGCTCATCTCCTGGTCAACAAGCGTAAAGTCTATCTCGTGAGGTAGTCTTTTTACTTGATATTGTTCTTATTAGGGGATAATTCACAAAGTAATTGAAGATAACAGTAAGATGCGAATAAAGGAGACACTATGGCAATTACATTAAGGTACTTATGTAAATATACAAGAGAGAATTACGGAATGAATCTTATTTGTGGGGAAAGCAATATGAATAATATCGTTCATTGGGTTCATATGCTGGAAGATCCTGAAACGGCAAGTTTCCTGCATGGGCAGGAATTGATCTTCTCTACCGGAATAGGTTTCGATAATACTGATTGGCTCATTGATTTTGCCAAGGGACTGGTGGAGAATCAAGTGAGCGGGTTGGCACTTAACCTAGGGCCGTATATTCAATCCGTGCCTGAAGACCTCATTGCTTATTGCCAAGAGGTGCAGTTCCCACTATTTACGATACCATGGAAGACAAGAATAGTGGACATTACGAATGATTTCTGTCGACAAATCATCAAATCGGAAGAAAATGAAGTGACAGCAGCAAGCGCTTTGCGCGACGCAATTTTTTATCCTGAAAAGGTTTCTGAATACCGATCGGTTTTAGAACGAAAGCAATTTGATTTGGAGGCGGAATTCTGCATCGTAGCCATATCCTTTCAAATACCCTCTAACGAAAAGTTCTTAGGATATGATAAGGCAGTCAGACTGCATTTAACTAAGATATTAATCGACTATAGTGACCGGTTTAGTATCTTTCGCCAGGATAAAAATTTGATCGTTGTTTTGCAGAGCTTTCCACAAGAGATTGTGGAGGCTGCCATGGATCGCTTAGCTGAAGTGTGCAAATACGGCTATCCCGATTATCGCATAACCGTAGGAATCAGTGTCAATGATTTAGGGATTCACTCTCTGCCCCGGAATTACAAGCGAGCGATTGCTCTTTTGCGGATTGCCGAAAGACAGGGTCAGGCCAAATTATCCTATCGCAACAGCGGGTTATTTAAACTGTTGATTGAGATAGAGGACACAAAAGTATTAAAGAGATTCTATGAGGAAACATTAGGGCAGCTGGATGCCTACGATAAAAAATATCAGACGGATTACCGTTTCACCTTGAAAGCTTACCTGGATAACAACGCCAGTGTACAAGAGGTAGCCAAAGATACCTATGTGCACAGGAATACGATTAATTACAAGATCAAAAAAATAAAAGAAATTTTAAAATGTGATTTAAATTATCAAGACGGCTTAAAATTGCTTTTGGCCTATCATCTCAAGGAATTGTTATAGAAAACGATGCATATGTGCATGGGCACAAAGTATTTTGTGCTGGAATCTATGGAATAGACTAGAAAAAATGATATGATATATAACAGAAGGCAAAGGGGCCTGTTCGCAAGAGCAGGCCCCTTTGCCTATTTGAACATACAAGTCATAATCAAGGTTTAGTGATTCTGACAAGGACTTAACTAGGAGGAAATATGACGAACAAATATTATATGCCAACCAAAGTCATGATGGGAAATGATTGTATCATCAAGAACAGTGAAATATTCATGACACTGGGGAAGAAAGCGTTGATCGTGACTGGGGCCAAATCGGCGAAAAGAAACGGTTCAGAGAAAGACGTTAAAACAGCCTTAGAATCTGTAGGTATTCCTTATGAGGTGTTTGATCAGGTGATGAGCAATCCCACTATTTCCTGCGTTTATGAAGGTGCCGCATTGGCTAAAGAAAAAGGTGTGGATTTCATTATTGCCATCGGAGGTGGTTCGCCGATGGACGCTGCCAAAGCAATTGCCTTATTGGCCGCTCAGGATATTGAAGAGGAAAACATATTCTCAGGGAAATATGATCGTAAGGTGTTGCCTATGGCCTTTGTCCCAACTACGTCAGGGACAGGGTCGGAAGTGACGCAGTATTCGATATTAACCAATGATAAGGCTCAGACCAAAACAAGTATTGCCTCAGAGTTATTGTTTCCAACGGTCACCTTCTTGGATGCCAAATACACGGAGCATCTAGGGGTAACTACCACGATCAATACGGCCATTGACGCGCTATCCCATGCAGTTGAAGGGATGTTGTCCGTAAAAGCATCCTTTGTCTCCAATGCTTTGGCGGGCACAAGTATTCGAATGATCATCAATTGTGTTCCAGATCTATTGCAAGCGTTACAATCAGGGTCCGAGACCGTGATTAGCCTGGAGCGAAGGGAGCAATTGTTACACGCCTCCTTTCTGGCAGGAATGGTGATTGCCCAAACTGGAACAACGGCGGTACACGCGATGGGATATTCTTTAACTTATTTTAAAGACATTGACCATGGCAGGGCCAACGGGCTTCTCTTGGGCGAATATCTGAAACTTGTGGAGAAAGTGCAGCCTGCTTTATGCGGAACGATCTTGGAAGCCATGTGCTTTTCCGAAGCACATCAACTCCGAGAACTCTTAGACAAACTTTTAGGTGATAAAGAAGAAATTAGTTCTGAAGAAATCGAGAAGTACAGCAAGAGTGCCATCCAGACCAAAAACATTGTCAATTCTGTGGTTAAACCAGTAGAAGAAAACTTAAAAACAATTTTTACACAGTCTTTTAGGAAATAACAGAGTTACAAGCTAGGAGGGTCATGTAATTTTACAAAGTAGTGAGGAGGGTGTCGTTTGCAGGATAAAGCACTGAATGATTTCTCAGCAAAAAACGAATCAGATGGGTGTTTGCTTTGTTATACCGCTCCCTGTTCCACAAATTGTCCTCATAAACTAGATCCGGCCAAATTAATTCGATCTTTGCGTTTTGAGAACATTATTGGCGCGGCAGTGTCTGTCGGAGACCTTGAATTATGTAAGGCGTGTCAGGAAGAAAGTTGTGGCAAAGCGTGTCTAAAGGGTCAGATCGATCGTCCTGTGAGGATTAAGCAACTGATGAATTATGTAGGAAATTGGCTAAAGCAACAAGGGAAGCTTAAGGCCAGAAAGGTGGATTTAGGCATTGAATTTTGTGGTGTAGTTTGTGAAAATCCCTTCTTTCTGTCCTCCTCTGTCGTCGCAAGTAATTATGAGATGGTTGCCCGGGCTTTCGCAATGGGATGGGCCGGAGCAGCGTTTAAGACCATTGGAACGTTTGTGCCGCAAGAAGTATCCCCCCGATTCTCAACGATCCGTAAGGAAGGAAACTCTTTTATCGGTTTCAAAAATATTGAGCAAATATCTGATCACACCTTGGATGAGAATTTGGAGTTTATGCGACGACTGAAGCAGGAATTTCCCCATAAAATCCTGATCGCCTCTATATTGGGGCAGAACGATGAAGAATGGACTTTGTTAGCCCGCCAGGTGACAGAAGCGGGGGTTGATTTGATTGAATGTAACTTTTCCTGTCCCCATATGTCAGGGGAGGGTTTAGGGTCCGATGTGGGACAAAGTCACGAATTAGTGGCGCAATATACGGCAGCGACAAGAAAGGGCACCCATCTACCCATCTTAGCCAAGATGACCCCCAACCTAGGAAATATGGAGATTCCTGCCCTAGCAGAAGCACGGTGCTACGGGTATCGCAGCCATTAATACCATTAAAAGCATTATGAATATCCATCTAGATGATTTTACTTCTGAGCCCAAGGTAGATGGAAAGTCTTCTGTGGGAGGATATTCTGGTAAAACCGTCAAACCCATTGCCTTGCGCTTTATCCATGATATGTTGAAGTATCCTTATTTGAAGAATACACCCATTAGTGGTATGGGCGGGATAGAGACCTGGCGTGATGCTGCAGAATTTATCGCTTTGGGATGTGCTAATCTGCAGGTTACAACATCAGTCATGCAGTATGCCTACCGGATTATTGATGATTTGAAGGAGGGACTTTCCTCTTATTTAGGAGACAATGGGTTTGGCTCGGTTCAAGAAATGGTGGGGTTGGCCTTGCCAAATTTGGTGCCGACGGAAGAGTTAAATCGTCACTCCATTTCCTATCCTAAGTTTGATCGAAGTCAATGTATTGGATGTGGTCGATGTTATCTGTCGTGTTCTGACGGGGGTCATCAAGCCTTGGAAATGGATAAAGCAAGTCGTAAACCAAGACTAAACCCAAAAATATGTGTGGGTTGTCACCTATGTATACTGGTATGTCCCTCTGGAGCAATTTCTCCGGGTAAGCGTATAGAAGCTGGATTTGCGCAAATATTTACAAAGGAGGTCTGATTGATGAATGCACCTGAAATACAAATAAAAGATGTAAGTATGGTTTATAAGGTTAATAATGGCGAAGACATTGTCGCTTTGACGGATGTAAATTTAGACATTCAGGAAGGAGAATATAATGCACCCATGAATCCAGACAAAGTTTTCGGAATCCTAAGTGAACCTGATAGAATAAAAGACAGGAAGCTGTCGCGAAAGAGGGTTCACACAAAATGGGAAGAAGACAATTTACAGCTGATTTCAAAACAAAAATT